>JANTHA010000128.1 GCA_024762625.1 Thiotrichaceae bacterium | reverse complement strand
CTGACCATCGCGAGGTATTTTTACGATCAAACACTGGAATATAAATATCATCTTCATGCTCCAGTCCGCTTTTCACGTTAACACTATAACCTGGCGAAGACAAAGAACCTTTCGCCTTGGCGACCGTATCAAAAATCTTCTGGAAGGCGTCTTTAAGTTCCTCCTTGTTATCCGCCGTGTAATACCCCTGACCATCAACTGTAGCCAAGCTCTGTAAATATTCTTTTGCGCCAGGCTCAAGCCCCTGGCCAAAACCAATCGTAAAGGTTTTAACCGTTTGCTTTTCCTTAACGCCTGAATTAGAACCCCTACCCGCATCAGGCATCTGGTCATTATTGGCAAGATACTGGGTAATTTCACGTCCACAGGTTCCCGAATTCAATCGTTTGACGCTCGCATCTGAATTTTCACCGTTGCCCGTTAGACAACTCGAAATTTCCTGGGATAATTCACTGCTGTTAGTCCCTTTCAGGGTGCTTGCAAATGGGCCTTTGTCTTTACCCCATCCAGCTGCAGAATTACTATAATAGTAAGTTGGCGCACCGTCGGACATCAATACAATGTAGTTTGACTGGCATTCATTTTTAATCGGACTGTTATAGCGCGCATCAGCGATGCTTGAACGACCATCTACATTGACATTATTATCAATTTCCGCACCGCCAAAATAGGTAGACGGATTAGAACCCGGACTTGAATAGGCGTCGCCGCCATTATTTTTATTCTTACCGAAATGCATCATCTCGCCACGATAATAAAGCGCTGCTTCATAGAGCGCATCAACAATAGGCGTTCCGCCTTCAGGCTCCCACAGATCGGCAACATCAGCGACATATTCGCGCACTGTTTTATTGCCAGGATCGGGAAGATTATCTCTTGAACTGGTTGCGCCAATATAATCACTGGCTTTTTCATAGATAGGAGAAACCGGAAATAACACACCGCCAACGAAGTGGTTACGTTTATTCTCATTATGATCACGATTCTGTTCACGCATGCCGGAATACTTCATCAGGCCGACATTGACATTTGGCGCGGTTTCCAGCACTTCCCTGAGCGCTTCCTGCATCAACACGATGCGTTTCTCCACGCGGGTTGTCGTCACGGTTCCACCTGGCCCTGTTGTTGTGCCCGATGTCGCTCCTCCGATATCCTGATAATCAATATGCAATACAGGCGGATTACCTGAATCCATGGCGTAGGCAATACGGTCGCCAGTCTCGCCAAAGAAACGGAACGCCAGTGCGTTATCCCAGTCATTACGATCAACCACATGCTGAACCATTCTGGTCAAATCAGGCGTTCTTTCATTATCATTTTGCTCGCCAGCAGACCATGCCGGAGGCGTCCAGGTTTTCTGGGTATCCGGGTCGTAATTGCGACCTAGTATATCCGGATTAGCTTGATAATCAGCGGCAAAGCCCGTGTCTTCAATCTGGATATTAATCCGCGCATCAGTATTTGAGTCACTGGCCGAAGTAAATTGTATATAGGCGTCATTAATTACCGCGCCCTGAGGGATTTTATTGGAAGGATTCAAGTTAAACCTAACACCGATGACCTGATCGGTATTGAATTCCCACTGAGATTCGGTGTAAGAGGTTTGCGAAGAGGCACCTGTCCAGGCCTGTTCGGCATCATCATAACCAATGTTCGCACCATAATGATAGCCATGATCGGTTTTCGCATGAACTTCACCCGGGAAATAACCCGTTCCGGAAGAATAAGTATCTGTTTTCCAGACCCACTTCCGTTTCCAGCTTCCATTAGATCGCTGAACCCACTCCCTTTTTCTGTATTTCACATCATAATCATATTCAACATCCAGATGCGGCACCTTAGCCCAAGGCACCAGGGCTTCTGTTGAATAAGCATGTCTGGCGCCGCTAATGGTTTTAAACTTGAAGGCAAGGCTGCTTATGTAGTTTTTCGTATCCCAGTCCGAACGATCAACAACCTGCTGCACCAGATCTTTAACATCAACCGTTGCATATTGAGAATCCGTACTCCAGTTATTGGGATTCCATCTCACCGGGCCAAATTTAGGACGCTGTTCAATGGTTGGAAAATTTTCATGATAATAATATCCATTATAATTACTAGAATTACCATATATACTACTCGCATAATTATGCGCATCATTCTCGGAATAGATATCGATTTCTGTCGTTTCAGAATTATCGGAAGCCGCATAAAAACGCAGATAGGCGTGTTTGATCCGTACTTGCTCAACCGTTGCGCGATAATACCACCATGGCGAATACCATGGATCCCACTTCCCTTTTCTTGGAATCGTGTTTTTACCAAAACCAAAGCGCACCCCCACAATATTATCTGGTTGAAAATCAAGCGTATCATCGTCAACCACTTGCGCGCCTGCGCTTGCCTGATCAACCGGCCCCAATTGCTGTGTTGCATCATCCTGGGATTGCGCCACATCAAGCCCATCTGACCCGCCAACGGAGCCTTTCGATCCATTTGAAGTCGTTGTCCCGCCAGTGGTGGTTACCGTCACAACTTCATTTCTCATACTACCTGACACATCCAGCACAAAGAGCATGTTATTGGCGATATTGACGGTCTGGAACACTTCCGTATCATCGGCGCGACTTACAGTCGCCGCCGCCAAGGCAGACACCAGAAAAAATGTCTTGAATGTATTGATCAGTTTTTGTGTTTTATTTTTCATCACGATAAGCCCATTGGGTTTATTTTAATTTTATTCTTGTTCGCTACACTTGCTTAGCCTGCCTGTCTGGCTTGCATCATGTTTAGCGCGTCAGAAAACTATGTTTTGCAATATTCGGCACTTCTTTGCCCGCTCCACGTCGGCGTACGACTGTGGCGTTGTTTTTCTTTGCATCCACCTTGAAATCATACAAATGACAAGGCGGCACGTCAGAGCCAATACTCACGGCCTTGCCATCAAAACCTTCGCAGCCGTATAAGATATCCATGTCGGTTATGGTTTCCGTCATTTTGCTTTTAAACGGTTCCGGCACGATGTATTCCTTCGTTAGCGCATCAAAATCCGCTACGACGCCATTAATTGGCTCATTAATTAACGGATCTATCAACTTACCGGGCGTCGCCAGATTATTCAGGGCGCTTTCAGTTTCCTGCATCAGCATCAGTTTTTGCTGATCATTGCCCGCAATCAGTATACTGATGGATGACATCCTGACTGCGGAGATGCCGATAATCGTCATCACCAGCAGCATCATTAAGGCCGTAATCAAGGTTGCGCCCTGCTGTTTACACAAAGTCTTTGTATCAATTCGCCTTTTCATCAGGTTTTCTCCGCCGATGTACGGGAAACCTGCTGCATTTCACGTCGGGTGCGATTGGGCAGGTTGATGGTGGTGGAAAATTTTCGATAAATTTTACGATCCGAGGCAATATCAAACTCTTCATCCAGCAGGCTGATGTGGTGCGCTTGCGCCTTGTCCAGCACCTCCTGGTCAGACACCATAAGAATTGCCACCTGAACACTGGTCACAGCCTCCCACTCATTATTGGCTTCAACATCATCTGCCTTTTTGTAAGTCGTCTGCCGATTTCCCGCGCTATTTGTCGTGGTAACGCCGTACCGGATTTGCATATTTTCGATGCCTTTAGCCAGCGTCAAAGAACCGGTAGCGCTTCTGGATCCCATGCAATGTAAGGTCTTGTCAGCCGAGTTAATATAAATCGTATTAAAGATTCGGGACTTCCAGGGGTCGCTGACGCCGACCAGAGGATCGGTGCTGCAGGCCTTTTGCTGAGCATCTGGATTCGTTAGGCCAATATAGGCTTCGCCGGAACAATCAAAGAATATCGGCCCTTTGTCGGGGTTATCTGCACGAAAAACAACGGTCAGCATATCGCTTTCATCATTATCGACATCGCCATCTTTGGTATAATCGTCAAGCCCTGCGGGCGGCGTTAACAAGTTATTGTTAATGATCAAACCTTCAGAAGCACCGCAATTCTCATTTTGCAAAGCGCCATCGGAAGGCGTATAAAAAGGCTTGTCGAGTGGAATATTATCAACTGATTTATAACCCGCATGCTCAATAGCGGAACGTAATGTATTCAAGGTAAGGCGCGCATTTTCTTCCATCCTGCTGACAGCATCGCGCACCTTGTCGCTTTTCTTGCTACCCATATACATAGTCGTCAGACCGAGCACCAGAAAAAGGCCAAGCACCATGGACACCATCATTTCAATCAATGATAGACCCTGGTTCTTTTTTAATGTTGTCTGACTTATTTTCATTATTATCTTATAAGTTATAAACTGATTTTTAGATTCAGGGAACCATGTCCAACTCAATGAATCTCGTTTCCGATTCACCCAGGGACAGGTCTTGCCTGTTGTTTTTCTGCTCGCGCCATGAAATTTTCAGGGTATGTGTTTTATTCAACTGGGTGTCAAGTCCCAGATCGCTTGCCTTGCAATCATTATTTTTACAATTAACGCTTAGAATCCCGGAAGGCAATAACCGTTTTACGCCACATGCAATCCTGACCTTGTCAAAATCAGCCAGCTGTTTTTCGGAACAATCATCCGTTGCGCAATTAGGCGTTGGCGCAGTATTACAATTCAACGCCCCCTGAAAATTAGTCCGGTATTCTCCTAAAGCAACGCCCTGCTGATTGGCGCGCATACGGTCTGCGAGATCCATTATTAATAAACTAGCCTGAGTACGGTAGTGTGCATCATTGGATCCCTTGAGGGATGCAAGCTGTAAACCCGCGAGTCCCATCAATCCTATCGATAAGACAACCAGCGACACCAATATTTCTATCAGTGAAAAACCGCTATTTGTTATTGGAGAAATTTTCATTTGTACTCATTATTAAATTGCACCTTTCTGATAGTTTATTTTTATTATCAAATCGGGTGCGCATTTATGACTAGCCATTTATATTTATTGATTAACGCCAATATATACCGTATTTCTGGTAGAGTGCAATCTTTATCGGAAACTTTCAGACGAATGGTCTGAATAACTATGTTGCTGGAGTATTTATTTTGGAAAACATAGACTTAATACTAAAAGACTACCTCGCGCCCATTCTGGATTTCTTTGCGGGGCAACCCTGGGTTCAGGGCGGCGCGGTGTTTCTTATAACGTTTATTTTCGCCTCGCTGGTCTCCTGGGTCATCTTCCGTTTATTGAAGATGCTGACAAGCAGAACGGAAACCTATCTGGATGACCGGCTACTGAATATCGCCCGCCCGCCTATTTATTATTCACTGGTGATTACAGGGTTTTCCACTGCGGTCAGAATCATGCCCTTATCGGATACCATTGCGGATAAACTGATTTATGGCTTCAGAACAGTTGGCGTATTAATCTGGATGATTGCCCTGATCCGGGTTTCCAAAATCATCCTGCAGCAATTCGCCTGGGGCGGTAGCGGACAAGACAAAAAACACCGCTTGATTCAACCGCAAACGCTGCCGCTGTTTGAGAATCTATCCAAGCTGGTGATTGTCGCCATCGCCCTCTATATCATGTTCCAGATCTGGGGCATCGACATGACCGCCTGGCTTGCCTCGGCTGGCATCATCGGCATCGCTGTGGGTTTTGCCGCCAAGGACACCCTGGCCAACCTGTTTTCCGGCGTATTTATACTTGCCGATACACCCTACAAAATTGGCGACTATATTGTGCTGGAAGACAATCAGCGCGGCAAGGTCACTCATATCGGTTTGCGCAGCACCCGCCTGATGACGCGTGACGATGTCGAGATTACCGTACCCAACTCCATCATGGGCAACACCAGAGTCACCAACCAGAGCGGCGGCCCGCATCCAAAATTCAGGATCCGCGTCAAGGTGGGCGTAGCCTATGGAACCGACATCGACAAAGTACGCGAAATCCTGATGAATATTGCAGAAAACGAGCATCTGGTTACCAGAACGCCTGCGCCACGCGTACGCTTCCGCGCTTTTGGCGACTCCAGCCTGGATTTTGAATTACTCTGCTGGATTGAAGACCCGGAATTTCGCGGGCGCACCCTGGATAAACTGAACGATGCGGTTTATAAACAATTCAATGAAAACAACATTGAAATACCCTTTATAAAACACGATGTGTATATCAAGGAATTTCCAGCGAGGAATAATTGATTTTCATTATCATATCACTGCTGCCCCCTATTCGGGATAGTAGCGACCCAAGCATCTATTCTAAATCACTTTTAACTTTCTAGCGTAAATTTAGACATAAAACGTGGTTCTTAACAGTTATCAAACTATGACGGAGTTCGTAGCCTGCAGATTTTGGTTTCTTTTTTAGCGTCAGCTAATGGCTACGAGTTACTTTTCTCTCTTTGGCAAGAGAAAAGTAACCAAAACGTGTGCGAACCAAGAAAGCGCCACCCTCTAAAAGCCTCCTGCGG
>JANTHA010000127.1 GCA_024762625.1 Thiotrichaceae bacterium | reverse complement strand
TGCGGCTGAACTTCGGGATCGCTGAAAATACAATGAATTTGCTTGCTGGCTATTTCCCTGCGTATGCGGAGTATTGTTTTTATTCCTGGCGTTATGGCTTCCTGAATATTCACAAAGATTGGTTTTTGAAGCTTGAAGTCATGCGCGAAATATTGCCAGTTAGGGTGAAAAACGATATAGGGTTTGTTTCTGTATGCGGATAATTTCTCCCGGACGGTTTGACCAACTGTTTTGAGTTCATCGCCAAACAGTTTCAGATTGTGTCTATAAACGGCGGCATGTTGCGGGTCTTTATCAGCTAGTTTATCGGCAATGAGCTGCGCCATGGAGAAGGCGTTTTCAGGCGATGTCCAGATATGTGGATCAAACGCTTCATGCTCATGTTGCGTTTCATGGTCCTCATGTTCGTGATTGTGATCGTGCTCGTCATCATGGTCTACGTTGTCCTCTACTACGTTGTACTCATCATCATCGGCATCATGAGCAGTATGTCCGGGATGGTGATGCTTATGGCCAGCAGGAAGCGGCAGTAAATGAATCTTCGCCTGCTGAGCCAGGCTCACCAGTCTGGACTTATCGTCAAGTCTATCGAATACAGGGGCGAGCATGATTTCCATATTATCGCCAATACGGAAAATAAGATCAGCCTGTTTAAGTTTGCGGATTGAAGAGGGCTTTAGTGTAAAAAAATGGGGAGAGGCGTAATCAGGAATCAGTTGATCCTGTTCGACATAACGTCCTGCTTCGCCCGCTATAGCGGCGACGATAATCGCTACCGGCTTGATGGTGCTAAGAACATGGATTTTATGAGCGCGGTTGTTTTGAATGTGATTGCGGTTTTCTTCTGCACATGAAGAGACAGATAGCATCAACAGAATGAAAAAAACGGTTACAATAGATGATCTTTTTACAGAAACTGTTGATTTCATATGAACGGCGATACCGGGTCTAATACAGACAACAACAAAAACAGCCTGGCGAGGCTGGAAAATGTCAGCCTCAGTTTACAGGGCAGACAGATTTTGCATAATGTCAGTCTTGAATTGCAAGCGCAACAGATATTGACGGTAATCGGTCCGAATGGCGCTGGCAAATCAACCATGATCAAAATTTTGCTGGGGCTACAGTCGGTTGATAACGGCAGCGTCTGGCGCAAACCGGGTTTGCGCATCGGCTATGTGCCGCAAAAAATCCACATTGATTCGCTGATGCCCTTGAGTGTTGAGCGCTTTGTGCGTCTGGCGGGCAAAGGCAGTCGCGATGATGCGCTCGCAGCGCTCTCCAGGACGGGCGTAGAGCATCTTGCAAAACAACCAGTTCAGAATCTATCAGGCGGCGAATTTCAGCGCGTATTGTTGGCGCGCGCCTTGTTAAACCAGCCGCAACTGCTGGTGCTGGATGAGCCTGCGCAGGGAATAGACATAACCGGGCAAAGCGACCTGTATGAATTGATTGCCAGGCTCAGGGATGAACAGGGCTTTGGCGTGCTAATGGTGTCGCACGACCTGCATCTGGTGATGCAAAAAACCGATCATGTGTTATGCCTGAACCAGCATATCTGTTGTCGCGGCGAACCGGAAGACGTCAGCCAGCACCCCGAATATCTCAGACTATTTGGCAGCATTCCGACAGATGGGCTCGCGGTTTATACGCATCAGCATGATCACTGTCATGATCTGCATGGCGATGTAGTCCAGGGCGAGTGCGCGCATGGCGGCCACTCAAAGGATGAGGAGCGCGGACATGGATGATTTTATCTTGCGCGCTTTGCTGGCGGGGCTGGCTTTAGCTTTGATAGCCGGCCCGCTGGGCGTGTTTATACTGTGGCGGCGCATGGCTTATTTTGGCGATACCCTGTCGCATTCGGCAATTCTGGGTGTGGCGCTGGGTTTTTTATTTTCCATGAATCTGAATATAGGCATCCTGATTTCGACGATCAGCATTGCCGTCTTGCTGATTCTTTCTCAACGCCAGAAACAGCTTTCCAGCGATACCATGCTTGGCATCATGGCGCACAGCGCACTATCGCTGGGTCTGATTCTGATTAGCTTCGTGCATGGCGTTCGCGTCGATATTAACGCCTGGCTATTTGGCGATATTCTTTCGGTGAGCTGGGGTGATCTATGGTTTATTGCTATAGGTAGCCTGTTTGTGCTGCTGGTGCTGGCGTTTATCTGGAAGCCACTGTTGTCGCTCACGGTGCATCAAGAACTCGCGGCGGTTGAAGGTGTTAATGTCGGTTTGATTAGCGCAGTTTACACCTTGCTAATAGCGGTTCTGGTTGCTCTTGCGATGAAAATCATCGGCGCGGTGCTGATCACCTCGTTGCTGATCATTCCTGCGGCGACAGCGCGCAAGTTTTCCAGAACGCCAGAACAGATGGCGTTGATCGCAGTGATTGCGGGGATGGTCGCGGTGATGCTTGGCCTGCTTGCCTCATTTTTATGGGACACCCCGGCAGGACCATCAATCGTGGCGGGAGCGGCGCTGTTGTTTGTGGTAGTTCAGTTTATTAAGCGCCCGGCTTATTGATTTGAGCCTGTACTAAGTTATACAAACAAAACAGGCCGGTGCTGATTACGCCAGGGGTTCGGGCGGCGCCACCAGCGTTGAGCCAGCGTTGCGTAGACTTCGCGGAAATCAACATTGTGCACAATATCGCCATCATGCAGATCATGCGGATCAAGGCTGGGTTGTTTTCCATACAGGCCGCCGCGCACGCGTCCGCCCAGTGCGAAGTGCGCCGCCGCCGCACCGTGATCGGTGCCGCCGCTGTTGTTTTGTTTGGCGCGTCTCCCAAATTCGGAATAGGTGACGACCAGCACATTGTTCCACAGGCGCGCCTGTTTCATCGCCTGGCTGAACGCCAGTAGGCCGCCGCCGAGGTGATTCATCAGATTGTTGTGTTGGTCGATCTGGCCTGCATGGGTGTCGAAACCTTCCAGCGAGACTTTGTAAACCGGCGCGTCCATGCCGTTGATAATCATTTTCGTGACTTGCGCCAGCTTGCGTCCAAACCGGCTATTGGGGAAGCGCACCGATGAATTACGGCCATTGTAGCTACGGACCAGTTGCTCGGCTGCGGTATTGATATGGTTTTGTACATTCAGCATGTGCGCCAGCGATGGGTTGCTGACGTGATATTGCTGCTTGTTCAGGTACTTGGTTTGCCTGAGGAATGTTTTCGGGTCTTCCATCGCGACGGCTGCGCTATTTTCTCCGCCCATTGGCCCAAGGTTATTGTCGCCAAGCACGATGCCGTTGACTGCATTATGGCGAGGCGGCAAGACGCGCGTTAGCCAGCCGCGTGTTTCGTTATTGCGTGGCGATGCGGTTTCCCAGACGTCGATGGAATGGAAATGGGAACGACTCGGATTGGCGTAGCCGACGCCCTGAATCCAGGCCATATGGCCTTCCTTCCACAGCGGCAACAGTTGCTTCAGATAGGGATTCATCGCCATGTCATTTTTTAGCGGAATGGCGTTTTTAACGCGGATGCCGGGACGTGCGCGATGATAGTGGTCGTCGCGAAAGGGTATGAGCGTGTTAAGCCCATCGTTGCCGCCTTTCAGTTCGACCAGCAGTACGATCTGTTCGGGACGTTGACCTGCGGCAAAACCTTGAGGAACCATGCC
The DNA here is from genome assembly GCA_024762625.1 of Thiotrichaceae bacterium. Lineage (GTDB taxonomy): Bacteria > Pseudomonadota > Gammaproteobacteria > Thiotrichales > Thiotrichaceae > Cocleimonas. The sequence continues at coordinate 2,778 of JANTHA010000127.1, read as the reverse complement.
GGCGAGAGGTAATAGGCTGGCGTATTGTAAGAAATCGCGTCTGTTCATTGTTTTTTGACCTAACTATTTATTTCAGCTGAAATGCGGGATCGAGAATCAGCGCCCGCACCATACGCAGTTTACCGGGAGTTTTTGGCAGCGGCAGTAGCGGCGGCATTGGCAGCAGCCAGTCTACAACGTCGTTTCCGGTCGCTTTGGGCAGATAGGCTTGCACCCTGCCTGAGGCGCGGCTATGACGAGTCAGTTTGTTGAGTAGCGAAGTGCGCACCAGCAGCGTCTGGGTATCTATCCAGGCTTTTCCGCCATCCCAGCCTTTGACCGTAGGCGGGTCAAACAGATCCTGTCCGAGCAATTGCGAGATATGTGCGAGTTCTTTGGCGGATAGTTTGGGGTAGGGTAGTGTGCGTAATGTGCCGACAACAAGATCAATCGGCGATTTGGTCAGCGTGCCTCGGTATTTTTCGTCCCAGAAGGCGTCACTGTTGAGTATTTCTGATAATAACGCCTTGATATTGTAATTCGATTTACGGAAAACCGCGCCCCACTGGCGAATCACGCGCGGGTCAGGATGATTATCACTGACGAATTCTTTCCAGAATTTTTCGGCGATATGCTCGCCGACGCGCGGTTTTTCCAAAATGATGTCGATGATTTGGTCGCCCGTAAACGAGCCGTTGCGGCCCATAAAGCTGATGCGCCTGTCATCATGCTCGGCCGGGTTGTAGCGGAAGGTTCCGCGGTTGCGATCAACGCCCCAGCCCGTAAATGCGAGAGCAGCCGCCTTGATATCGGCTTCAGAATAATGACCTCTACCAAGCGTAAATAACTCCATTAATTCACGCGCGAAGTTTTCGTTGGGGCTGCCCTTGACATTGTTGGAGCCGTCCAGATAGATCAGCATCGCCGGATCACGGGCGATTGCATGAATCAGGGCCCGAAAATTGCCTATTGCATGTTTACGCAGCAACTGGTTCTGTAGATAGATTAATTTGGGCTGTTCCACTTTTTCCAGCGACGAGGTAAAGTGATTGTGCCAGAACAGCGTCATGTGTTCATTGACGGGTGCTTTGGTGTGTAATAAATGCGTCATCCACCAACGCTTGAGGCGCTCGCCTTCGTCTTTCATCATTTTATGAGCGCGTTTTTTACCCAGACCATTCTTTTTCCTCATCCGGTCTACATTAGACCAGGGAGTGAGTCTGGGTAATGGAGGGGTATCCATTGGAGCGGGTTTAAGCAGTATGTTGACTGCTTCTGCGCGGGATTTTCCTTCCAGTCCTTTGAGTCCTCCCCATTCGGCGCCAAGGGAAGTTCTCGCAACGAGATGCCGTGTGTCTGAAAAATTCAGCCTTACCATTCTGTAGTCCTACCTGTTTCCCTCTGCGCCGCTTATAAACATGAATTACATGGATGTTTATATTCGGCCTGGTTTTTATTGTTTTAATTTTGAATTTGGGTTTGTTGTTTAGCCGCCTGTTAAAAAGCAAAGCTATATTGTTATGAATCTGGTCATACTGATATATGCCATTACCAATACGTACAACAAACTATAAGCCAGCCAAGATTAAGAGAATCTGAATATGGCTGTGTGCCCGGAATGAATCCGATCAGCGGTGTATAAAAGTTGAACAAGTATACGCTAGCTACAAATAGAATCAATTATGATATTTGATATAGATCACAAAGAAATAGATAAACTTGAACGAGAGCTGAGTGATTTTGAACAGCACTGGCGACAAATCCAGCAACAACGGATCATAAAATGGCGTCAGTTTCTGCTGGCGTCGTTTGTCGTTATCATGGGTTTGCTCTTGCTGTATCCGAAAATGTTCATACTGTTGTGGTGGCTAGGCATTGTCCTGATCGGCTTTACTGCAGGTTCACTGTATAAAATTATCAACGATGAGGCCAAGGCCGCACAACAGATGCTTGAGCACAAAAAACAGTTAAAACTGGCGCGACTGCTGCTTGATTTTGATTATCTGGATTCAGATTCGCGTTTATAGTCCTTGCGAATGATTTGATTTAATCGCATGTAAAGATCGCACACCCAGCGTTGCTGAGCGTCTTTGCATTGCAGTGGTATTTTGCGTGGATTCCGCGGACTGATAATCACGGAAATGTTTTTTAAGCCGCTGTCATGAGCCAGCACAAACAGCTCTTCAATCGTTTTATCACCCATCGCCAGACAACCGACTGATACCGCCTTGCCGTGAATGAATATATTACTGCCGGGATTGGCGCGGTCTTCAGCTAAAGCATGTTGCAGGTCAAACTGATTGGGATAATTGAGCTTGATCGACAAGTAATAGGCGCTATTGGGATTCAGGCCAATCGTGCGATAAAAACCTTCCGGAACCTGTCTGTCGCCTTCGCGCAATTTCGGCCCGGCTTTGCCGCTTAGCTTTTTTATGGGATAGCGGTGTATGAAAACGTTTTGACCATTGTTTTTTTTGGCCCAGAGTTCAAGCGTTTGTTCTTTTTTAAAGGCCAGCAAGGCGATGTTTGAAGGCGGGTAGCTGACCCCTGCCTGATTAAAATACGCCGTCAGCGATTGTCGCGCAGCCGGGCCAATTTTTGCAATAAGCTGTTGCGTGGTCTTTTTTCCGGTAAATTTTTGTATGATGGGAACCCAGTAACTGCGTCCGTGAATATAAAAAATGGTTGCCGCAAACATCAGGAATAGCGCGCTTCCTATCAGTATTTTAGATTTCACGGTTAACGACCGCTCATCAACACCATGCCGTAATCAATAGGCTTTGGATCTACATTGCGGGT
>JANTHA010000126.1 GCA_024762625.1 Thiotrichaceae bacterium | reverse complement strand
TTGTTGCAGCTTGGCAAGGTCATTCGCTTGCAGGATCGGATCAAACTGCTCCTGATACAGGTCTTTGACGCGCACCTCGTGTCCGGCTTCCTGCAAGCCCTGGCTAATGTGCTCAAGCAGCGCATGGTTAAAGCTCTGCGGGTTTGGATGGGTGAAAACAATAAGGACTTTCATGAGGCTGCTTCTATGTTGGGGGAGCGCATTCTAATTCAGGGGGCTTATTCTATCAAATTCTTGCTCTAAACTTCTGTGATTGTTAAATTACGCGGGTTATAATCCACGCTTTTGAATGTAGACGTGTACATTTATTTTAAGTGGTCTTTTTACGGGAATAATGATAGAAAAACAGTGTCAATTCAGCGCGTTCCTTAACTGCTCGGTATCTTCCCGTTTTGCGCTAGTTCAAGGCGAAAAGGCGCAGTTTATAAGTATACATGAGCATTTTTAACGCAGAAATGGCGCAAACAAGGGGGTATGCTAAGTAGTTACGAAAACATTCTGTTTTCCAGTCGATCTGGCTTGCCATTCCTATCATCTTCTCTTGCAGATTGTGTTAAAGATTCATAACAAACAATAAAACAACCGGACGTTTTTCATATGTTTAAAACATTTTTTGGCATGTTTTCCAATGACATATCCATTGATTTGGGAACCGCCAACACCCTGATTTATATGCGCGGAAAAGGCATTGTTCTGGATGAACCTTCAGTCGTCGCCATACGTCAGGACAGGGGGCCCGGCGGCCCAAAGAAAATAGAAGCAGTGGGCATTGAGGCAAAAAAGATGCTGGGACGGACACCGGAAAATATTACCGCTATTCGGCCTATGAAAGATGGGGTTATTGCTGATTTTACCTACACCGAAAAAATGCTGCAGCATTTTATTCGCAAGGTGGATACCGGGCGAATTTTCAGACCCCGTCCACGCGTGGTTATTTGTGTTCCTTGCGGCGCAACCCAGGTTGAGCGACGCGCTATCAGGGATTCTGCGATGGGCGCTGGCGCTCGCAAGGTGTATCTTGTAGAGGAGCCCATGGCGGCCGCGATTGGCGCTGGCGTACCGATTGATGAAGCAATCGGCTCCATGGTGCTGGATATTGGTGGTGGAACCTCCGAGGTGGCGATTATGTCGCTACGCGGCATTGTCTACTCTGCTTCGGTGCGCATTGGCGGCGACAAACTGGATGAGTCGATTATTAGCTATGTGCGTAGAAATTATGGCATGCTGATCGGTGAAGCGACCGCAGAGCACATCAAGTGCGCAATCGGCTCCGCTTATCCTGGCAAGGACCTCATGGAAATTGAAGTCAAGGGGCGAAATTTGTCGGAAGGGGTGCCCAGAAGTTTTACTCTGACCAGTAATGAAATTCTTGAGGCGTTACAGGAGCCCTTGTTCGGTATTGTCAGTGCGGTAAAAACAGCGCTGGAGCAGACGCCGCCCGAACTGGGCGCCGATGTTGCTGATCGCGGCATTGTGCTTACGGGTGGAGGCGCACTATTGCGCGATCTGGATCGTCTGCTGATGGAAGAAACGGGCATTCCTGTTGTCGTAGCCGATGATCCGTTAACCTGTGTGGCGCGCGGAGGCGGAAGGATACTGGAAATGCTGGATGATGATGGTTTTGATTTCTGGGCTTCTGAATAATCGCTTCCAGGCTATTCAGTTCAGGGCTATTCAGTTCAGGACTATTCAGTTCAGGACTGTTCAGTTCGTCTTTCTTGTGTTTATAAAATCAGGTTTCGCGCCAGGAGTTTGCTATCTACGATCTCGACGCTGATCAAAACATGCAACAGAAGAATTTAATAAAATTCACTGTGCTGGCGTTGCTTTCCGGGGCGCTGATGGTGACTGATTACCGCGGCTCTGCCTTGATGCCGGTGCGCACGGCGCTAAAAATGGTGTTGTATCCTGTTCAATATGTCGTTGATGTTCCCTATCGCGCCGCCCGTTTTACCCGTGAGTTCTTTTCGGAGCATGAAAAAATTTCCGCCGAGAATCGCGAATTACGCACCTTGATAAACGTCTATGCGGCGCGCGACCAGAAATATTATTCAATTGCTGAAGAGAATCAACGGCTGCGCACTCAACTTAATGCCGTACCTGCGGTTCGTGAAAAATTTACGCTGGCGGAAATCCTGTCTGTGTCATCTGATCCCTTTCGCCAAAATGTGGTTATCAACAAGGGCTCAAAGCAGGGATTGTTTGTCGGTCAGGTGGCGCTTTCAGGTAAAAACATATATGGACAGATAGATAGCGTGACGCCAAGCTCGGCGGTTGTGATGCGTTTAACCGATGTGAAACATGCAATTCCTGTGCGCAATACGCGAACAGGCCTTGGCGCTCTGGCAGTTGGAACTGGTAAAATTAATCTGCTCGAATTAAAAAATATCGAAGCCAATATGGATGTGCAGAAAGGCGATGTGTTTGTCAGTTCCGGACTGGGCCAGTTGTTCCCTGCGGATTTTCCGGTTGCGGTGGTGCGTACGGTCGCTTACAACCCCGGGGATTCTTTTATGAAGGTCAAGGCGCAGACACTTACGGATTTTACCAAGACCAGGGAAATACTATTGATTTGGCGTTCGGATTACGCCACCAGGGCGGCGGAAAATACAGGCGGCGATAAAGAGAGCCCGGGCAACTCCAAGGCTACTGTGGCCGGACTGTCTACAAACAAAAACGTTAAATCCCAAAAAAACAGGATCGGGAAGAATCAACCAATAAATAAACAGAAGCAATTGCAGGGTCAATAATCAGCATGGAAAATACTGTCTTGCGTTTTACCGGCGCCATTTTGCTTTCGTTGTTGATTGCACTGGCATTGACGATTCTACCGCTCTCCGAAGATTGGAAGTTATGGCGTCCTGAATGGATAGCCATGACGCTGATTCATTGGGCGCTGTTATTGCCTAAAAAGATGAGTTTGTTGCTAGCCTGGTTCATGGGGCTGCTTGTTGACGCCCTATATGGTTCAATTCTGGGGCAACATGCATTTGGCTACACCTTGATTGTTTTCATGGCGCTACGATTACGCCCCCGTCTGCTGGTCGATAGTTTTCTACACCAGATTTTTTTACTGACTCTGACGCTGGGAACCTATTTGCTGATTAATCTATGGATTCTGGGTGTCAGCGGCAACACGCCAGAGCCCTGGGTATATTGGACGCCTGTCATCAGCAGTGTGATTGTCTGGCCCTTGTATCATTATTTATTGTACAGGTTGTTTACCGAGCAGAAAACCTTTGATTATTAAAGACGTCCATGAGCGCTGCATGGTTTTATTAGCGCAATTATAGCGCAATAACAGTACCATAACGTGCTGCAGTAATGTCACAGCAGTTTTTGAATATCATCGGTTTCCAACAGGTCAATGCCCTTGTCGAGCATCTGTTTGGCTAGTGTTATATCATTGATAGTATAAGTCATCCATTTCCAGCCGCCTTCCCAGAGTCTTTCTCCAGTTGGCAGTCTTTTATAATTACAAATCAGGTATTCGGGTTTAAGCATGGCAGCCTGGCGTTGGTAAGCAGAATTCGTTTGTTTTAGCACCCAGCCGATCCGGATTTGGTCCGGGGAAGCAGAAGCGGCTTGTTTGGCGTATTGCAGCGCATTCCAGTCATAGGAAATAATAACGGATTGTGATTTGAAAGATTTGAGTTCTTTTAGCAAGCTATCCATCACTACTTCCAGCCCAAAATGGTTCAAGCTTTCCTCCTTGATTTCAACAAAAGCTAGCGTCTGCCTGTATTGACCGATAAGTCCCATGATCTGTGATAACGAAGATACCGGGCAGGGGTAAAATTGTTCTGAAAAACGCTTCGGTTCATGAACGCTGATTTGTCGAATCTGTTTTGAACTGCTTTCCAGAATGGAGATATCGCGGTTGGCGGTGCGCCTGAAGTTGTCATCATGAATCACGAACAATTCATGGTCGAGATTCATTTGCACATCGAATTCTATAAAGATCGCACTGGCGTCCAGCGCCGCCTTGATCCCCATATAACTGTTTTCCGGGTAATGGGTCTTATCGCCACGATGCGCAACCAGTGTGCGTTTATCCATCAGGGTTGCTTCCGGGAATTCACGCTCAAGGCGCCGCGCATATTAACATCCCGTTGCGGGAAAGGAATTTCGATATTGGCTTTTCTGAATTCCTCGTCGATGCTCTGGTTTATATCGCTTAGAACCAGCAGCCGGTTGTCAATATCCCTGACAAAACAGCGTAGTTCAAAATCAAGTGAACTATCGCCAAACTGGCGAAACAAAACGTGAACCGGATAATCCAGAAATCCGGAAATTACATCTGGATGTTTGTTGGCGATTTCCTTTAGTATTTCCATTACCTGTGAAACGTCAGATCCATAGGCAACCCCGACAGGCGCTTTAAGACGTCCGATGGTGTTGCTTAACACCAGGTTTGTGACCTGATTGGAAATCAGTTCGGAATTGGGCACGATGACATCAGCGCGTTCAAAGGTCTGAATGACAGTGGAGCGAATGCTGATGTCCTTGACATAGCCCTCTGTTTCTCCTACCACAACCCAGTCGCCGCGCCGGATAGGGCGTTCAAACAAAAGGATCAGTCCTGATACGAAATTGTTGACAATGTTTTGCAGGCCAAATCCAATTCCCACCGATAAAGCGCCTGCAACAATGGCCAGGTGTTGAAAGTTGACGCCAGCGACATTAAGCGCCCATAAAATGGCGATAGCGACGCCGGCGTAGCCAACCAGCGTCTGGGTCGCTTCCCTTGCGCCGCGACTCAGGTTGCTGTGCTTTAGCCAGCCTGCCACAAGCTGGTTTTTGATGAATGGCAGTATGCTGAAGACCCCGACCAGAATTAACAGTGCGTATATCAGGTGGATCAGATCAAGGTTTACCCCGCCAATGTTAATTCCGTCCTTAAGCTCTTCAAATAGCGAGTTGAAACGTTGTTGCGAGCCTCCCCAGATGGTCATTAACAGGCTGATTACAGCTGCAGCGATCATGAAAAATAGCAATATGCGCAGCCATAATACGCCGGGAAATGCCTGCCCTTGCTCAACGCCAACGATATTGCGTAGTTTGCGTTGCCATGGTTTTTTGCCTTCGTCAAGCGCGTCAAAAAATTCGCTACTGATGCGCAGTAGCAGGAATGCAAGTATCAACACGATCAGGGAGTTGATAACCCCAAAGAAAAACAGGCTGGCGATATTACGGTATCCAAAGGCGGCGGCGAACATCACGCCTACCATGATAACTATCGGTAGTAGATAAATAGCCGGTATCTTTTTTTGTTCGCTTGATAAGAGGCGGGCTAAATGCCAGATCAGGATGATCAGATTTATCGAAGCCAGGCAAAGCGAAATAAGCCAGGCAAGGTAGAGCACGGCCGAGTCTGCATATCGTCCGGAAGATTCCTGGTTTAAAAATAATGTAAGCAAGGTAAATACGATAAAAAGCCAGCTAAAAATCCGGAGTTTTCCAATCGGTGGATGATTGCTGATATGCGAAGCATTATCCAGCGGGAACAGAACGCCGCGCAACAGGCCGTAAAGTGTAATCAACAGCAGGCCATACAGAATCACGCGGCTTGCAACGTTTGTGGATAGTGTTGTCGCAAAGGATTGCGACGTATCTTCGAATGACAGATACAACCAGATAAAAAGCATTGCGATAATTGCGGGCAAAGTGCGCTGTATGCCGTGAAGCGAGGATTCCAGATGCTTACTGGAAAACAAGGATTCTCGGCTTGTTATGTGGCGCATCATCCATTGCAATAAAAAACCGCCTAACAGGCCGATAAACCCGGTTATGAGTAATGGCCATCTTGCGCTATTGAAAACTTTTTCGCTCAGTGGCTGGATGGCGCTTAGCTCGCTGGATAGCGTTTTTTCATCGAGCTGCATCAGGCGGGATAGCGCAGCAAATAATGAAAATTCACGGCTGAAAAATTGTCGTTTAAGGATGACCTGACGAAGTTTTTCTGTGTTTTTCTGAAGCTGCTCCAGTTGGATTTTCAATACGCTGCAACGTTTTAGCTGGTTGTCAATGGCGTCCGACTTTTTAATCAGCTCGTCGCGATTTGTACGTACTTCCTTGGCTTCGCCTGTTTGACTCTCCCCTAGCAGCTTCAGGCTTTTTTTGCTGTTTTCGAGTAGCCCGGTGTTGGTGTTAATACAGGTTTCTATCTCATCGTTAAGATGAGCAAGTTGTTGTTTAAAATCATCAATGTCACTGACTTTTCCAGTTGGCTCATTGCTTTGAAACGACTCGAACTTGATCTGTAGCACTTTCAATGACTGTTGCAGACTGTCTATGCTAGCCTGGTTAGCTTGATCGGCTTGAACAGGGCCGCATAATAGAATGAAAGACAGAAACAGGGCTGACAAGCCGTTCTGTCGGATAAGGCGTCTGAAAGTCTGGTTTGCCTGTTTA
>JANTHA010000125.1 GCA_024762625.1 Thiotrichaceae bacterium | reverse complement strand
AAAAACTTGTGATTCGCGCCCAGGCTTGCGAATTTTGTGAGTTTTGCCTTTGACAAGTCGTCGAATTGACCACTGCCATCAAGATTGCCCGCGTTCAGATCCACTCGCCAGATGTTTCCACCGATATCCGCAAAATACAGACGGTCAACAGAACCGTTCTGATCAGCGTCCAGCACCCGCACATCGGCGGCGACGGGCGCATTCACTGTTGCACTCCAGACTGTCGCTCCGGTCATGGCGTCCACTACATAAACGCCATTGCCCTTGTTCATGATCGCATTTCCGGCAGCATCTTCAGAGTAACCGCCGCCGTAAATAATGACCGGTTTGGGCTTGTTGTTTGGTTTGTATTTGAGCTTGGCGACCAGCGGTTTTGACCAGGTATTGGCGTTATTGGCCTTTTTCCAGAGCAGACTGGGTGAAGACAGTGTGGTGACATCCAGCGCATAATAATTTTTTCCGCCGCGACGCAGTCCAAAATAAAGCACCACCTGTTCTCCGGCGTCTACCTGGTTATTGTGATTAGTGTCGTCATGCCAAAGCGATATTTGTCCATCAACGCCGTACAGATGCTTTGATGCGCCGCCATTTATAACCGAATCATACTGTGGTTCTATATTTTTAAGCAATTCATCGGGCATAAAGGCAAAGATTTCCTTACCACTACTACCATCAAAGGCATGCAGGAAGCCTTCATTGGTTCCAACAAAAATCACATTATGAGCGCCGTAGGAGACGACAACCGGCTTGCTGTGCAGAATATCGCCCATATGATAACGGGTGCTGCCGTCAGGCAGGGTTCCACGAATAAAATCAAGCAACTGATCGCGGCGCGCATTGCTCATGGCGGGATCACCCAGTTTAGCTTTAATCAGCGCATAGGATGAATCCAGCTTGCCGTTATCCGCAAACAGTTTGCGCTGCGCAGGCTCCAGTAATTTGGCGACGCCGCCATCGATGACCGGTTTGTTATTCGGGTCTGATGCTTTCGACCATAAATCTTTAGCGCCCGACGCCATTGCGCCTGTGGCGTCGGTGGCGTCAACGCCATTCGCATCAACCAGTTTGCCATTCTTTAACTTGAATTTTTTAAGGTTTCCGGACCAGACCGCGCCGGATGCCGCCTTGAACATGGGCAGGTACACCTCATCGCCATGGGTCAATATTGAATTGGGATCGGGCGTGTAGGCGGGAGAGCTAAACGAGCGCGCCTTGTCTATGCCAAGACTACTTAAACCCGCCAGCACCTTGGCCAGTTGTTCAGGCGTATTCGCCAGGTTGAAGGAGCCATCGCCATAGGCGGCTAAATCCTTGAGATTCTGGATCGCCTTGTTTGCTTCTGGCGTTCCCGCCGTTAGCGCGAGGCCAATGGTATGTACATTGATGCGGTGTTCGCCATTCAGATCGGGACGATGATCGGTATTAGCCAGGTATTTTGCCAGCTCCTTGCCGCAACGCGCCTTATCCGAACCGGCGTCGCAACCAGCGGCATAGGTCGAGCCAATAAAGTTGGCGACATCATGACTGCTTTTGTTAATGGTGGGCGCGCCATCTGAAAGCAAAACAATATGTGAACTTTGACATGCTTCCTGAATGGGTGAATTGTATACTGCGTTTCCAGTCACCGTCGTATCTGTCGTGGTTTTATCCTTGCAGATTTCATGTTCGCACTGGGAATAGTTGACCGGCTCGACACACCTGAAATAATGCTTGGTCGTACAAACAGTCTTTGGATTCAGGCACTTGCCCGCTTCATCATATTTTCCATCGGGACAGGTTTTTTTACAATCATCCCACGATTTGGGCTTGCAACTGGTATAGGTCGGATGAGACGCCAGACAGGCCGCTTTCGAGCTTAAATAACAGTTATGATAAGCCTCTGTAATGGTATGGCAGTTGCGCATGGTGGCGTTGCAGGCGATCCCTGTATCGCCGCCACAGGGCTTGTATTTACAAACCTTTTTCGTTGTTTTGGCACCATTAATACCGATCAGACCGGTATAGGTCGAAGGATGCGCTGCGCGTTTGTTATTGGGTGGTTTCTTACCCCATTTGACGGGTTTTCCCTTCATGTAAAGCGCCGCCTCATAGAGCGCATCAACCAGCGGCGTTTTGCCTTTTGCCTTCCAGGTTCCCGCAACTTTTTTCATAAAGTCGCGGCCATCGTCCGATGCGGCGGGGAGCGGTAAATAACTTTTTGTCGGCGCAACGCCAGGATGCGTGAACAAGGGGTTTAAATTCAACACGGCCGACGCTTTCGCTTTCAGGGAAACCACTGGATAGGCCGGTCCATGCGCCAGCCAGGAGCCGCTGTGACCGGAAAAATTCATGATGCCAATATTGATATCCTTGATCTTGGGATCTGTCGCGATTGCATCCAGCGCCTTGCCGAGCGCAGAGCGCAATGTTTGTAAGCGGCTTTTTTCTGATCCGGAAGGTTTATGATCTCCCGACAAGGCCCAGTTCATACTACCTGACGAATCAAACACCATGAGAACATTGGAAGGCGCTGGCGGTTTTTCGATACTGAAAATATCAGTATCATCCGCCATCGTATTCCCGCCCCCGAAAATTGAAAATGTGACTAACAATGTGATTAACATCACACTGAAAATGCGCATAAGCGTGCTTCGTTTTGTGATATTACCGGCGCTCATGAGTTGATTATTCGTTAAGTTTTTCATTTTAAAAACCACTGACTAATTGTTATTTAATATGATCCATCCAGTACACTCTTGGCACCCGTTTCGCTGGCATTGCCAGATTAACCGGGGCGACACCTCTTGGTAATGGTAAAACAGGTTCGCGCAGACACGGTGTTTTGGTTGAACAGTTTACACTCGTCATTTCTGGGTAATACGGCATCGGCGGTTCCGAGATTTCTCCCGGTGAAATCACCGTTGGCGAGACAACGGCCTTTCCTGTATAAAGATCAAGCACATACAAACTGGATACATTTTTCAATGAGGTATCACAGGGATCAGAAGACGCAGTCGCCGTATTGTTTGAATTAAAACTGGTGAAGATAATCTTGTTTTCAAAGGTAATGGCGTTGGTAAGTACTTTTTCACCCTGCGCCAGCGAGTAATACCAGCCTTTCTTATCCTTGTATGATGCATCGAAAATCTGTTTATCCAGTCCATTACTGAGCGAACTGAGCGGAGCCAGAAGCGACGTTGTTATGACATCGGGCTTATTCGGGCTTTCATTCGCTGTGTAAAACCCTGGATGCTTGTCAAGCAGAACAAAAAACGCATCCTGACTGTTCTTATCCAAAGGATTGGGGCGTTCGCCGCTGCCAATGGAAAGGGTGGCGACGAAGCGACCCCCGCGCTTGAAAAAGGCGACATCCGGCTCATTAAAGAAGGCGCGTTTTGCGCTACCCTGTAAATTCGCAAATTGATACAGTTTGACATCTTCGAGCGTATTGATATCCGCGCGCCAGACCTTGCCGCCTGTATCCGCAAAATAAAGATGATCAACGATGTCATTGCCATCCATGTCCATGACGCGAACGCCGCCGGGAACCGCATGACTTAATGATGAATTCTGGCCGGAGAGTTTTATCAATAAGGAACCGGTTATCATATCAACTATAAAAACATCCGCGCCGGTTCCGCTATCAGTTGCTTCGGACACGCCTGTTTCCAGTCCATTATCATCCACATAACCGCCGCCAAAAATAAGCGCCTTTTTTATTTCGCCATTGGTTTTCTTATCCACAACTTTCGCCACTTTGGGCGTAGACCAGGTATACCCCAGATTATCAAAAGCGCCATTATGGGAAACTGGTGTGATTTTCCACTGTAATTTTGGTTTTTCGGGATCAGTCACATTCAGTGCATAATACGCCTTGCCGCCGCGACGCAAGCCAAAAAACAACAGCACGGTATCCGAATTGTCGCTTGCAGTGAGCCTGCCTTTCCAGACAGTAATCTCGCCGTCAACGCCATATGGATGATCGGCGTCCTTTGGGTTGTCTTTCTGGATCTTGATATTTTTAAGCAATTCCCTTGGCATATAGGCAAACAGCTCTTTTCCGTCGACATCATCAAAGGCATGTAGATAACCTTCATTGGTGCCGACAAAAATCACGCGGCGTTTGTTCGGGTAATCCACAAAAACCGGTTTGCTGTGGATAATATCGCCCATGTGATGTCTGGGTTTTTTATCCTGGGTCCAGCCAGTGATATATTTAATCAATTCTTTGGCTTCAGAGTCGCCAGACGCATTTAAGAGTGTATTAATCACTTTATCGGCTTTTAAAGAGATCAATTTCCCTGAACCATCATCTGTTTTAATGTTTCTTTTAGATGGATCCAGCAAACTGGCGACGCCGCCGCCTTTTGCCGCATGGTCTGGGGTAGTCGCAGCCCACATATCCAGGGCGTCTTTACGCATTTTGCCATCAGCATCCATAACCGCTTTATCAGTGACGCCTTCAATCAAATGGCCATTCTTTAGTTTGAATTTTTTTAGATTTCCCGACCAGGCTGTGGCGCTTTCCCGGTTAAAGACGGGCAAATAAACCACGTCCCCATGAGCCAGAATAGAATACGCATTCGGCGTATAGGAGGGTGCGCTAAACAGACGCGCCCTGTTGACGTTTGATATGGCGTCCTTGAATGCCGAAATCAAATCCTCCGAAGACTCCGCCGCATAGAAGTCGCCGCCGCCGGCATCAGCTAAAGACTTAAGATAGGCTTGCGCCTGTGGTTGCTTGTTTAAAGAAAACCCAACTGTATAAAGATTAATCGGCTGATCGCCTTCAACATTATTTCCTGTTGTCGCGTCGCTGTTATCCGTTTCCGCCAGATAACTGGCAAGCTCCTTTCCACAACGACCATAATAGGCAATTGATTCCGGCGAGCTCCAATCACCGCTAGATGGTTTTGGCGTTGCATTGCAGTTTTTCGCATACCCAGATCCGATCATACCGGTAACCAGTGTGCTGCTATCATTCACGGTCGGTTCGCCATCGGATAGTAAAATAATGGCGTTGCTTTGACATTGCTGTTTAATCGGCGATTTGTATTTAATGCCCGATGAAATGATGCTTGCGCTGACAATATGAGTGCAGGTGGTTGTGCTTGTCGTGCTAGTGCAGCTATATTGTGTATCAGGACACGTTACAGTCGTAAGGTCTGGCGTTGTTTTAATGCAACTGATTGGATTAGACGTATCGCCGGTAACCGGCTCCTTGCAATTGAATGTCAATAAGCCATTTACCGGCGTTGCGCCAGAGTCTACACATTGCACCCAGGTAGGGTGGGCAGTATAACAATCAGCATCCGTCGCCGCCTGGCAATTGACGTCATTCGGCGGAACAGTGCATTGTGTAAATTGTGGATCACTGGCAAGACAGGCGGAAGAATTCGTTGGCGCAGCTAAACTACAAAGTACGGTCTGCGTGGTTCCAGGCGTTACCGTCGTACTACATTCAGCCGCACTGGCGGCGCTGCCGCAAAATGTTTCATTCGCTGCGCAGGTTTTAGTAATAGGCTGGGCGGTGCAATCCTGCCCGGCGATTGGCGTCGGTGAAATAACCGGCGTAGAGGTCGTGGTCGTGGTTGTACAGCTTTTACGCTTGTTACAGGTAATCCCCGTCGTTCCGCCACAGGCTTCCACCTTATCCACATAGGTTGTGGTTGTGCCGCCATCGGTGAACAAACCATCATAGGTGCTTGGGTGCGCCGCCTGCAACTTCATGGGAGGCTGGTTGCCCCAGTAAATATCTTCTCCACGCATGTATTTTGCCGCCTCAAACAAGGCGCCGACTATTGGCGTACCGCGACCAGGCTTCCATTGACTGGCGATATCCTGCAAATAACCACGCGTTGTCTGGCCTGCAAAGGCAACTGACGGCAAATAGGAGTTTTGTATATCAGACGCAGTATAATGATTAAATAATGGGTTGGCGTTAAGCGCTGTCTGCGCATCTTCGTCTATTCCGGCTACCGGATAGGATGGACCATGTACAATCCAGCCACTTTCCGCGTTTTTATCAGAAAAACTCATCAAACCGACATTCACATCGGTTACTTCAGTCAAAAGACCGGTTAATGCGTCGCGCAATACGTCTATTCGTTTTTGTTTAAGGTCGCCTGCATCCCAGTTCATACTGCCGGACACATCCATGACGAATAGGATATTGGGTGGAACCGGCGGCTTTTCCGCCTCAAAAATGGCTATGTCATCGGCGCGCAACATACTTGTTTGCAACAAGATTGACAGCAGCAAGACAAAGCTGAATTTGATTTTAATCATTAACCGGTTCATGTTTTTACCACTTATTTTTATTATTTTTTTAACTATTTAGTTTTTATATTCTGATCAGTTTTTATTCACGGGCGCTTCAATCTCCGCCCAGCCCAGGGAATGAGTCGCTTTACTGATTGTTCCTGGCGCATTGGCTTCAGCCTTAATCCGGAAGATCGCACAGCGAAACTTGCTC
>JANTHA010000124.1 GCA_024762625.1 Thiotrichaceae bacterium | reverse complement strand
AAGCGCATGAATTCGCGCTCTCTGGCAAACTGAAGTTACCTGAAGCGCTAGTTCCGCTTATTCAAAAAGCGCTTGCGAAAAATGAGGCGGAATAGTCCGTCGCCTGCTAGTTTCGTTTAGTTTCGTTGTAAACCAGGTTACCAGGTATTTCAGGTATCAATCAGTGCGGCAGCATCCGCTGCAATATCAACTGATAGGTCTCTTTGCTAGTCAAGGTATCAACAAACTGGCTTGCATCCGGAGAAAAATACCAGCAAAACAGGCAGGCCAGAGCGATCACGCCGATCGTCCATGGCTCGTCGGCGTCGATGAACTTTAACGCGGTGCCAAATGAACGCTTGAGGCGGTGGCCCATAAAATCAACGCTGTAAATTTCATCCAGTAACAGATGTAGCATAAATCCAGCGAAAATAAACAAGGCGATAAACCATGAAATAAACGCTGGCCTGGCAAACAGATGATAACTGATTGCCGCCGTCGCCAGAAAAAACAACAACGCTGTGGCAATTGAATGAATCGCGCCGCGATGCACGGTAAACCGATTAAACAAGGCCCACAACGGGAAACGCACTAACAGATAAATGCCCAGCCCAGCGCCCCAGAGCTCCACAACTGACAACTGGTTTTTGGCGGAAAACACCCAGAGGAACGCCAACGCTATTCCAAGCAGAGAAAACAGAATACGGCTTGGGTGCGAATAGTGTAAATCAATATCTGGAAGGATGCCGCCCACCACGCCCATAAACGCCAGCAACAAGGCGTCTTTTGCATCGACAAAACCGACTTGCAAACAAAGCGTTGCGAGCATCCCCGAAGCGACTGCGGCTACGCCCAGATGTGTATTGAAATTTGCCATAGGCCTCCTTATTCAGAGTTTCCTGAAATATCAAACTCAAAACATGAAAGCTTATTGGCTTTTACGTTTTTTTGCCAGTTCGCGTTCCTTGCGGCGCATGCCTGCCAGATAAATCGCCGGGATTGCAAACAGTGTCAGCAATGAAGAAAAACCCACGCCCCAGACGATGGCGGTCGCCACTGGCCCCCAGATCAACGAATGCCCGCCCAGGCCAGCCGCAAGCGAAAACAGACCTGCGATAGTCGTAAGCGTGGTGATCAGTATAGGAATGACTCGACGACGCGCCGCATACACCGTGGCGTGTATCACACTCATTCCCTGTTGCAGACGATCATTCGCCGCCGAAATCAGCACGATTGCGGCGTTAACGGCGATACCCGCCAGCGCCACCACGCCATACATGGTGTACAGACTCAGCGGGTTTTGCGTTACCAGCAAACCGAAAATTACACCGGTAAAAGCCAGCGGCACAGTCGCCAGTATCATGATCGGCTGAAAATAACTGCGAAACTGCGTACCCAGCACCAGAAACATAAGCCCGAGACCCACGATAAACAGCTTGCCGATCGCATCCAGGCTTTCCTGAATATCATCCAGCTGCCCGGAAAAATCAAGTGCAATATTCGGAAATTCCTGACGGCGTTTTTCCCAGGCTTCCAGTAATAGCTTATTTGCAGTAACAGTGTCCAGCTGGCAGTTTCTATAATCGCGCGCTTCGCCCCAGTCCGGATTCAGGCTGTGAAGCGCCGGGCGAAAACGACAGGCGACAAAATCTTCCCTGGTAGCGAGTTTTTTAATATCAGCTTCCAGCGTGATAGCGCGACGAAAATTATAATGGCGAATATTTCCCAGTGAAACATTACGCTCCTGGATCATAAGTTGCTTGAGAGCAATACTCTGGCCATTCGGCGCCGGCATTCTGAAATCCAGCAACTCGCCAATATTTGCATATTTCTCCTGTTGCGCCCTGACGCGAATCAGCAGTTTCTCGCCATTATCCTGCATCTCTGCGACCACATCGCCATCCACCAGCAGGCGGATAGTGCGCGTCAAATCAAGCGGATTAATTCCGACGCGACGCACTGCATCATGATCCATTTTAAGCGTCAGCTCCATGCGACCGGGTGACGCGTCGTCACTGATATCCTTGATGCCCTTGATCCCCTTTAAAATAGATCGCAACACATCAGCAGCCTGTTTTAGCTCTTGATAGTTATCGCCGCGCACCTTGAGGCTGATCGGTTTGCTGGAAGGCGGGCCGGACGCCAGCGTCAAAAAAGAGATATTATTTGCGCCGACCACCGACGTCACATCCTTGCGCATTCCCTCGACGATGTCGCGCACTGCTCGCGAACCCTGCTCCCTGGGCAACAGACTAACCACGATCTGCGCATTATGGCTTCCATAGAGCGGCTCTGTCTCGGTAAACATCAGTCCGCCGTAGGTAACAACCGCGCGCGCATCTTTTGGCGAGAGGTGTTTTTTTACCTGTTTTTCCACCTTGAGGGCAACCCGCATGGTGTTTTCAAGCGGTGATGAAGGCGGCATTTCGATGTTGACATAAAAGATGCGCAAGGTGTCGGCTGCAAAAAAATCGACCTTGATCATGCCCGCCGCTAGCACCCCGATAGCCATCAGAAAACTCAGAAAAATTGCGCCAAGGGTCAATTTTGGCCAGCGTAGTGCGCGTATCAGCAAGCGAGAGTATTTGAGCTGCACCCAATGAATCACGTTTTCACGAACACGTTGCAGCCAGGATTTTTTCTTAAAATCAAGCTTTATGGCCTGTACATGCGCAGGAAGCATCCAGAACGCCTCGATCAGGCTGATTGCAAGCGCAATGGTGACCACCATCGGTATCACGCGCATGAATTTTCCAACCAGGCCAGGCACCAGCATCAGCGGCAGAAAAGCCGACATGGTAGTGAGCACCGCCGTTGTTACCGGCAAAGCCACTTCTTTCATGGATTCCCGTATTGCCGCCAACGACGCCATACCGCGCTGCATCCGGTAATAAATTGCTTCGACAACCACGACCGCATCGTCCACCAGCATGCCGAGCACAATGATCACTCCGAGCAACACGGTGATATTCAGCGTTTCGCCTGTCGCAGATAAAATCCAGAAGGTCGCCGCAAGTATGAACGGGATGCCGATTGAAGTCAGAAACGCAATGCGAGCGCCGAGAAACAGCCAGGTCACAAACAAAACGAGCAACAAGCCGATCAAGGCGTTGCTCTGCATGATATTAATCGCTTTTTTAGTCGGCAATGTCTGGTCATCAACCATATTGAAACGAATGCCCTTGCTGGCGACCACCTTGTTTTGTTCATACACCCAGTGATTTAACTTGTCGATCAGCTGAATGACATTGGCGTCATCCTGCTTCAGCACAGACAGCAAAATCGCCGCTGCGCCATCATAACGCACTTCCTGGGTTGCTTTCTGGCGAGCCCGTTTTACTGTTGCGATGCGCGACAAAGGGACTTCGCCTTGTAATCCGGGTATCGGCAGACGACCTACAGCTACCGCATCGCTGGTCTTGCCGACAATGCGCACCAGCCAGCTTTGCTTGCCAACATCCAGCGTACCTGCAGAAACATCCTGAAACCAGAGCCGGATTGAATCCGAGAGTTGCACAGGCGTCAGATTCAGGCTTTCCAGCGCTTCAGGATAAAAGCTGATCTGCAGCTCAGGATCATCCAGCGCCACGCTATCAACGCGATTGACGCCAGACATTTGCTTGATTGCTTTTCTCGCATTGCGCGCCTGCAAGCGCAGGTTTTCATCATCCGCCAGCGATGTAATGGCAATCAGCGCCGCCGGAAACGCATTACCTGAGGTGATTTCAACAATCACGCTGTCTTCCGCCTCCTCCGGCAGATCATCCTGCGCCGCCTCCAGCTCGCGGCGCAAATCACTGAGGCGCTTGTCATAAATCCGTTCGCTAATGTCCTCGAAACGCACCAGTATGCTGGAGGTGTTTTCACGGCTATTGCTGGACACAAAGCGCATATCCTGAATGCCGTTAATGGCGTCTTCAAGCACATCGGTCACGCGCTTTTCAACATCGCTGGCGGAAGCGCCTGGCAACACCGTGATAATGGTGATCCAGTTGAAATTTATCGTTGGATCCTGCTGGCGCGGCATTTGCAGATAAGACAATGCGCCAACCACCAGAACCAGCGCAAAAGCGAGGTTTGCCAGGACATGATTCTGTATCAGGCGTAAATACATCTACTCGCCTATTCAGGAGCAATCATGACATGCTGCCCATCTTTTACCCGGTAGCGGTTCTGGTCGATAATGGGCGTATTCTTCGGTAAATCTATAATGGCGGGGCGTCCTTCGCTGGCGTCAGGCAAGGGGTAAAATTGAGCAATCGCTGTTTTTATTTTTTCTGCTGATGTGATTTTTCGAGCGATCATAACTCCCAGTTTGCCCTCCCGTTGCAGAAGGTAATCCGCCGGGATGCTGGGTATTTTGCTGCTCCATTCGAGTCGCCCCGACATGCCAGCGACAACTGCGGCATTTCTAGGCAAGGTGAGACGCGCTTCCTGGGTGCGCGTGGTTTCATCCACCGATTGAATAACGCTACGCAACTCAGCTTTAAAACGCCGCCCGCCCGATACAAATTCAAGCATGGGCGAGTCCTGGATTAATTTTATTTCTGATGGAGAAAGATTCGCCCTGATCTCGAGACGATCATTCTGTAACAATTTGAAAAGCGGCGTAGCGGGCATCACCAACTGACCCTGTTGTACTAGCCGATCGGTAATCTGCCCTCCGAAAGGCGCAACAATCTGGCAACGACTCACGGCAAGCCGTGCGCTCTCAATTTGTACGTTTTTTAATTCTATATCAGCCAGCGTTGCGCGCTGTTTGGCATCTGTCTGATCATACAACTCTCTTGAAATTGTACCCTTCTTTACCAGATCCCGGTTTCTTACATGCTGCTTTCTAGCCAGGTTAAACTGTGTTTTCGCCACTTTCAGAACCGCTTCGGCCTGCTTTAAGGCCAGATCATAAGAGCGACAATCAATTGAAGCCAGTTTTTCGCCTTTCTTTACAGTATCGCCTGTTTCAGCATATAACGCCTTGATTCGTCCCGTAATTTCAGCGCTGATGGTCGTATGATTCAGACTAATTACCGCCGCTGGGACGCTATTCGTGGAATGCGCCAACAGATCAGATAATGGTCGCAGCGTCACTTTAAAGACTGGTTTCTTGTGATTCGATCGCTTCTCAGCTGATGCATTTGCAACATTATTTTGTTGCTCCGGTAGGACAATAGACTCAGCGCCAACAAGTTGAACCGCAACAATAAAACACGCGCCAATAAAAAATCCCGATATGCAAGTAATGACTTTCATATCGGGATGATCTGACATACCAGTTGGTATGTCAATGTTTAACTACCAGGATGGCGTCTTAGGCAAGCAGCGGTATCATCAATAAGGCTACGATATTGATAATCTTGATCAAAGGGTTAATCGCAGGGCCAGCCGTATCTTTGTACGGGTCGCCTACGGTATCGCCAGTAACCGCGGCCTTATGGGCTTCAGAGCCCTTGCCGCCGAAATTGCCATCTTCAATGTATTTCTTCGAATTATCCCATGCGCCACCGCCGGTAGTCATTGAGATCGCCACAAATAAGCCTGTGATGATTGTTCCCAGAAGCACGCCGCCGAGCGCCTGAGCGCCGAGGAAGAAACCAACCAGCAATGGAATCAAAACCGGCAACAGTGAAGGAATGATCATTTCCTTAATCGCCGATTTGGTCAGCAGATCCACTGCGCGTGAATAATCCGGCTTCTGGGTGTGATCCATAATGCCTGGCATTTCCTTGAACTGACGACGCACTTCGATCACCACGGAACTCGCTGCGCGGCCCACAGCTTCCATCGCCATTGCGCCAAACAGATAAGGAATCATTCCTCCGATAAACAGACCGATGATGACCATGTGGTTACTCAGATCAAACGTAAGGTGCTGCAAATGCGCCATGCCGCTTGCGGTTAACTCATGCGTATAATCGGCAAACAATACCAACGCAGCCAGAGCAGCGGAGCCTATTGCATAACCTTTGGTAACGGCTTTTGTTGTGTTACCCACGGCATCCAGCGCATCAGTAACATTTCGAATATCTTCAGGCAAATCAGCCATCTCGGCAATGCCGCCTGCATTATCCGTTACCGGACCAAACGCGTCCATCGCGACGATAATGCCCGTCATGGATAACATCGATGTAGCAGCAATGGCGATGCCATATAAGCCGCCCAGATAATGGGATACCCAGATGCCCGCACAGATAACCAGCAATGGCGCTGCGGTAGAACGCATCGACAGAGCCAATCCTGAAATGACATTGGTGCCATGTCCTGTTGTGGAGGATTTAGCCAGTTCTTTAACCGGCGAAAATGAGGTTGAGGTGTAATAATCGGTAATAACCACCAGCAATGCGGTTACCACCAAACCGACAAGCGCGCTTAAATAAATAGAAAGACTACTGATTGGACGTCCATCAATGCTTAATCCCTCCATCAGCCAGGTCGTCACTGGATAAAAGAATGCAGCGGCCAGCAAAGCGGATACAATCAAGCCCCGGTACAGGCCTTTCATCACGTTCCT
>JANTHA010000123.1 GCA_024762625.1 Thiotrichaceae bacterium | reverse complement strand
TCCTTAACCGCTGAGGGCTCTGTATCCGCTGAGGGTTCTTTTCCCGCTGAGGACTCTGTATCCGCTGAGGACTCTGTATCCGCTGAGGGCTCTTTACCTGCTGATGGCTCTTTACCTGCTGAAGGCTCTTGCAATGCCATGCCCGCCCGCAAGGGTCTGAAAGACAACATTCTCAACATAAGCATTTCAAAACCGCTTCTCGGGTCGGGCGACAAGGGTAGATCGCGTCGTCCATGCAGTGCAATTTGATAGTATAGTTGCACCTCTTCCTTGCTCAGCAAGTCTGCAAGCTCGCTAATACTGTGTTCATCCTGTACGGCTTCGGGAACAACCTGTTGCACTGCAACCTGATGCAGCAAGGCTATCAACTCATCAGTCGCCGCTTCAAAATCCGGCGTCACGCCCGCCATATCTTCAATCTGGGCAAGTATGGCGGGGCCGTCATCAGCCGCAACCGATTTTACCAACGCCAGCAGGGGTTCATGCGAAATGGAGCCCAGCATTTCACGCACATCGGGTTCGCTCAGTTCACCCTGCTCGCCGCCGCAAAAGGCGATGGACTGATCCAGCAGGCTCAGCGCATCGCGCATACTGCCATCAGCCGCGCGCGCAATCAGTTTCAAGGAGGCATCATCGCTTTTAATCGATTCCTGTTCGGTCAAATACTTCAAATGGCCCTGAATCATGTCGACCGTCATGCGTTTCAGATTAAACTGCAAACAACGCGACAAAATGGTGACGGGCAGTTTTTGCGGATCGGTGGTGGCGAACAGGAATTTGACATGCGGCGGCGGTTCTTCCAGCGTTTTCAGTAAAGCATTGAAACTGGAAGGCGACAGCATATGCACTTCGTCGATCAGATATACCTTGAAACGGCCGCGCGTCGGCGCATACTGGACATTATCAAGCAAATCACGGGTGTCCTCGACCTTGGTGCGCGAGGCGGCGTCAACTTCAATCAGATCAACAAAACTGCCTTCGGCGATGGCTTTGCAACTACTGCATTCGCCGCAAGGTTCTGCTGTTACCCCGGTTTCACAATTCAGGCATTTCGCGAGGATACGCGCAATCGTGGTTTTGCCCACCCCGCGGGTGCCGGTAAACAGATAGGCGTGGTGCAGGCGGTCATCCTCCAGGGCGTTGATCAACGCACGCAACACATGCTGCTGACCGACCATTTGTTTGAAATTGGCGGGCCGCCATTTTCGTGCAAGGACTTGATAACTCATGCTGGAATCATAATGGAATCAGAACGTTTTGTAACCATCAAATAATCCGCACCTTAGACTTGAGGGCATCTCTATTAATTGTCTTTTCGCCCGATTTCTGCGTTGGATGAATTTCTGCGATCCTCATGTATGCCTTATACACTGCGGTTCTCGAAATCCATCCGCCTTGAACTAGAACGAAAATCCTAATTAATAGAGGTGCCCTTGGGACAATACGAAATTAACAAACTGCAAGCCAATCAGCGCATAAATCCCGGCGAGCAAATCATCAACCATGATGCCAAGACCACCCCGCACTTTTTTGTCCAGAACTGAAATCGGCCAGGGTTTCCAGATATCAAACAGACGGAACAGCAAAAAACCCAGCAGTATCCATTGCCAGCCTGCGGGCGCTGCGATCATGGTCACAAAAAAACCGGCAAATTCATCCCAGACAATGCCGGAGTGGTCATGAACCCCCAGCGATTGTGAAGCCTTGCCGCATATCCAGACGCCCGCCAAGGAAACAAGCGCCAACACAAGCAGATACACAGGCAAGGAAAGATCCTGCATTAACAGATAAGGCGGTATTGCCGCCAGTGTGCCAAACGTGCCCGGCGCAAACGGCGCAAGACCGCTGCCAAAGCCGAAGGCGAGAAAATTGACCGGCGATGTCAGCACCTTGCGCGTCAGCCCGTTGACTGGCGGATTTTTATTGCTCATGAAAATGATTATAACCTGCTGGTTTTAACGGCGTGTTGTTTTCGTCCACAATATAGTTCGCCGTATCTTCCGACATAAGGGACTCGCAATCCGTAATTTCGCCGATGCAGCTGACGCCGACGAGTTCGCGCCGCGCCATGGCTTCAAGGAACTGCGCTTCCTTTTCCTGTGGAATACTAAACAACAGTTCGTAATCATCGCCGCCTGACAAGGCGAACTGTCTGGCGAGGTTTTGATCAAGCCGTTTCAGTGCGGCTGACAAGGGTAGTTTACAGCTGTCCAGTTTTGCGCCCAGTTTTACGCCACTACGGCCAGAGGCCTGCAAAATATGCGTTAAATCCTGCAACAGGCCATCGGAAACATCTATGCAGCTGCCTGCGTAATCCTTGATAACGCGACTTTCAGCCAGGCGGGCTTGCGGATAGTCCAGACGTTTCCGACAATACTGCCTGTCCGCCTCCGGAAGCTCCAGATTGTCAAGATGCGCCTGCAAACCGGCTGCAGCGTCGCCAAGGCTGCCCGTCACATAAAGCCTGTCGCCCGCTTTCGCGCCGCTGCGCAACATGGCCTTGCCTTTATCCACAAAGCCCATCGCCTGAATACTGATGCTCAACGGTCCCTGCGTGGTGTCTCCGCCAACCAATGCAATCCTGTGTTGTTGCGCAAGTGTTTTGAGACCCTGATTGAAACCGTCTAGCCAGTCGGTATTGATCTCCGGAAGCGTTAGCGCAAGCGTAAACCAGGCGGGAGTCGCGCCCATCGCGGCAAGGTCGCTAAGATTAACCGCCAGGGCTTTATGTCCAATGGCGTGAGCCGCCGTGTTTTTAGGAAAATGCACTCCGCTGATCAATGTGTCTATTGACGTTACCAGTTGGCTACCGGCCGGAACATCAAGCACCGCAGCATCATCGCCGACGCCAAGCGCTATGCCTTGCGCCAGACTCTTATTGAAGTCGTCATTCCAGGAAAAATAACGCGCTATGAGATCAAATTCGCGCATGGAAAACGGCGCTCAGGCGTTTATCTCGTCAGGACGAAGTTTTGCGCCCAGCTTATCCAGCACGCCATTGACAAACTTGTGGGCCTGATCCGCGCCAAATTTTTTTGTCAGGTTAACCGATTCGTTGACCACGACCTTAAAGGGCGTTTCTGCGTGGTTCAGCAATTCGCAGGTAGCCAGCCGCAACACGGCGCGTTCTATCTGGTCAAGGTGCTCGGCCTTGCGATCCAGAAACGCATTGAGCGCCGCATCAACCTTGTCGGTGTTTTCCATGGCGCACTTGCACAATGACTGGAAAAAGGCCATGTCGGCCTTGGGCATATCGTTGGACAGATCCTTGTCTTCCTGCAATCCAAGATAGATTTCCTCGTAGCTATTGCCGGTCATCTGCCACTGGTAAATGGCGATCAAGGCCAGTTTACGGGCGACGCGATGCGAAGAAATAAATTGCTTTTTTGAATCAACAGTCATGTGTTATTTTTAATAATCAACAAGTTAATGAACAAAGTTCAATTGAATTTGCCAAGCAGGGAAACCATTTCAATAGCGACCACAGCGGCTTCTGCACCCTTGTTGCCCGCTTTGGTTCCTGCGCGTTCAATCGCCTGCTCAATGGTGTCCGTGGTCAAAATACCATTGATGACTGGCATGCCGCTATCCAGTGTGACTTTCGCCAGCCCCTTGGCGGAAGCGTCGGCGACTACGTCAAAATGCGGCGTGCTGCCGCGGATAACTGCGCCCAGCACAATCAACGCATCGTACTTGCCGCTGCCCGCCATGGTTTGCGCGATCAGGGGCAACTCGAAAGCGCCGGGAACGCGGCTAATCTCGATCGCATTTTCTTCCACGCCATGTCGCTTGAGCGCATCCACTGCGCCATCCAGCAGGCTCTCCACAATAAACGAATTAAAGCGCGCCACCGCAATGCCGAACCTTGCCTTGCCGGGTTTGAAATCACCCACATATTCCTTGATTGTACTCATGGTTTTTCCTGTCTGTTTTCTGTTCGTTTGTATTCTTTTCCGGTATCTTTTCTGTTTTCTGTTCCGGTTTACTTTCTGACGTATTCGACAATTTCAAGGCCAAAACCCGCCAGACCATGCAGTTGTATGGGCGCGCTCATGACGCGCATTTTACTCACGCCAAGGTCGCTTAGAATCTGCGCACCGATGCCGAATGTTTTCAGATTGGAAGGCGCATCGCTTTTTTCGGGCTGCTGTTCATGATTCTGATCCAGCTCCCTGAGGCGCTCCAGATTATCCTCATGGCTATTGCCGCGCAGAACGACAATCACGCCCTCGCCTTCCTGTTGCATGGTGTTCATCACATTGCGCAGCGGCCAACCGCAACCCGGCTCATCCAGCGACAGCATATCACACAGCGTATCCTGTAGATGGACGCGCACCAGCACCGGTTCATCAGGCTTTATCTCGCCTTTGACCAGGGCAAGGTGAGTGTGATGACTCGCATCGTCCTTGTAGGCCAGCACATTGAATTCGCCAAACTCGGTGTTCAGCACCGCCTGATGTTCGCGCCGGATAGTCTTTTCATGCTGTACGCGGTAACGGATCAGGTCTTCGATGGTGCCAATTTTCAAATCATGCTGCTGAGCGATTTTAAACAAATCGTCGCGGCGCGCCATGGTGCCGTCTTCATTGAGAATTTCGACAATCGCCGCAGCTGGCTCAAAACCGGCCAGACGCGCCAGATCGCAGCCCGCCTCGGTATGTCCGGCGCGCGTCAATACGCCGCCGGGTTGCGCCATCAGGGGAAATATATGACCAGGCTGCACAATGCTTTCAGGCGTGGCGTCCGGCGCAACCGCAGCGCGAATAGTCAAAGCGCGATCATAGGCGGAAATACCCGTGGTCACCCCTTCGGCGGCTTCAATCGACACCGTAAAATTGGTGCCGAATTCTTCATCATTTTTGGATACCATCAGGGGCAAATTCAATTGCTTGCAGCGCTCCGCCGTGATCGGCATACACACCAGTCCGCGTCCATGGGTCGCCATGAAATTAATATCTTCGGGGCGAACCTTGGAAGCCGCCATTAAAAAATCGCCTTCATTTTCACGGTCTTCATCATCAACGATGATGACCATTTTACCGTCGGCAAGATCCTGTATGATTTCTTCTATAGTGTTAAATTTCATATATTTATACCGACTACTTAAAGCCATTCTCAGCCAAAAAGGCTTGCGTCAGTTTGCTTGCGCTGCTCGACTGTGCGTCATTTTCCAGCGCCTCGTTTTCCAGCGCGCCGCCTTGAATCAGGCGCTCCAGATAACGCGCTATCACATCCACTTCCAGATTCACCGCAGCACCCGGTTTGTATTCGCTGATAATCGTTTCCTGCAAGGTATGCGGCACAATATTGATTTCAAAATCCGCGCCTTCCACCTGATTCACCGTGAGACTCACGCCATCAATCGTTATCGAGCCTTTGGCCGCAATATATCGCCCCAGCTCATGTGGCGCTTTAATCCTGAAACGGGTTGAACGGCCATCATCGCGCCGCGAAACCACTTCGCCCAGTCCATCCACATGACCACTGACCAGATGACCGCCAAGCCGGGTTTGCAGAGTCAGCGCTTTTTCCAGGTTGACCGCCGCCCCTCTGGATAATTGGCCCAGCGAGGTTAACGACAGGGTCTCGCGCGACACGTCAGCAGTAAAAGAGCCTCCGGTCAAGGTGATGGCCGTCAGACAAACGCCATTAACCGCGATGCTATCGCCCAGAGCAACATCCGACATGTCAAGCTTGCCGGTATCTACGACAAGCGCGATATCGCCGCCTTTTGGCTGCAATTCGACAATGCGGCCCAATGCCTGAATAATGCCTGTGAACATGACCTGCTTAATACGTTAGTTGAAAATAGCGGGATATTATCCCCCAGCCAGAGTCAGATAGAAAGAGGCTTGCGCGTATATTTCCTGAAGATCGCCATAAAATGCGATTTTCAAATGACAATCAACCAGAACGAGTTTGTTTCAAAGCCCTAAATGGGCATATGATTTTTTTGTCAACAGGAGCTAATTCATCACTCGGTAAGGCTTACCGCCAGTTGTTCCGGCAAGTAACCATGAAGCCCTGAAGCAACAGCCCGATCAGTGGAGTGGCCCTTGCCGGTAAAGGCCAGCGAATCTTTTAGCGTACAGTGAAGCAGATCTGCTGGCGTCTGCAACTGCGACCGGGAAGCTTGTTCAATAAACGTCCTGGTGGCCACTATTGGGCCAAGGGCATGTGAACTTGAGGGGCAGATACCGATTTTGAAAAGCTCCAGTGCGCTAAATGTTCCTTGTGTAATAACTTCTATTTCAGGCTATCAATATCCATCATCATTAACTCTTCTTCTCCGCCGACATACTCATCATTAATGAAAATCTGAGGGTAGTATTTTAGCCCGGAACGTCTGATCATCTCGTCTTTTTCAAGAGGCATCAGGTCGATCAAATAATCAATATATTCAATGTTTTTCTGATCCAGAAACTCGCGCACATTGACACATTTGTTGCAGCTCAAGGTGCCATATATTTCTATTTTTTTAGCCATTGTCAGTTATCTCCTAGTTATCTCCAGCGCCTG
>JANTHA010000122.1 GCA_024762625.1 Thiotrichaceae bacterium | reverse complement strand
GATGCTTATTAAGCAGCTAGAGCGTAGTTGTCATCATTGGCAACTAAAAGTTTTTAGCTAGTGTTTAAGTGGTCACTAAATCCACTACATGCTCCTCAGGTTTCGTGATCCGCGTCGAAGCCAGATCGCCCCCAGAGTTTTAATGATGATAGGCGTGCCTTATAAGCACTTTATTTCGTGTTAATTGGACATTCTACAGGTTTTAAAGTTCCTGTCAGCGTCAATTGCCAGAAATATTTATTCAGCCCTTATCAAGCTTGCTTATCATAATATGGGGTCAACACACTCCTTTTCAAATAAAAATCAATGACTCTCAGGCTCTTATTTCTTATCATTGCTATGTTGTTCCCGTTACTGGCGAGCTCATATCCCATCACGTCATACCTTGAGATGGTGAAAATCAGCAACGTAAGTAACGCCTGGAAAACATTAACGCTTGCGAATAGCTACTCAAATCCGGTGGTCGCCTGCACTTATAATCTCCCATCAAGCGCCAGTAATGAAGCTTCGGTGCGGGTTCGACTTATTGGCGGCTCGGTTCAGGTTAAGGCTCAACGCCCGCCCAATTCAAATGCGGTTACGGCCTCTGATGTGTATTGTACGATTTCTGAAGAAGGTTCCTACACATTACCTATCAAATATGAAGCACATACGGTTACTTCCACTCAAACCAATAAAAAGAATGCCTGGCAAATTTCCAGAATGGTTAATGTGACAGGTAGTAAAGTTCAAAACTATACAAAGCCTGTTATTACGGGTCAGGTGATGTCTTACAATAATCCTAACTATGTCACGTTCTGGTCAAATAATTGCAGCCGAACCAACTCTGCGACTAATTCAGCGATCTGTGTCGGCAAACACACTGGCGAAACGACGATAACATCGCCCACGACCGAAACGCTGGGTTATTTTATTGCTGAGGAAGCGGAATATGTTCTGGCAAACGCCTATCTCAAAATTGCCCGGGGTGTAGACACGATTCGAGGCGTAAAAAACAGTCCACCCTATACCTATAATTTACCCCGCAGTTACAGTTTTGCCACTGCAACCATTTCGGCCATGGACGGTGGCGATGGCGGTTGGGTTGTACTCTTTGGTTCAAATCCGGTAACGAATCAACTGAACCTGGCGATTGATGAAGATACCGTATCCGATACAGACCGTAATCATACCAGCGAAGAGGTCGCATACTGGGTGATGGAACCGATTGTTAAAACCTATGCTAATTTAAAGATTAACGAAGTGATGTATCAGCAATCAACAGCGATTAAAGAATTTATCGAGTTTAGCGTACTCAGCAATGGCACAATTCTTAACTATTTGGTCAGCAGCCAGGATGGTAGCAGTCAAAACTATCGCTTGCCGGATATCAATGTATCAACGGGTGATTATGTTATTTTTTATTCAGGCTCCGGTACTAACACTAGCTCGGGAGGCGTTCATCATATTTACTCCGGTGGTTCAACAGCGGTACTTGCCAATTCAGCCGATGATGTGCTGTTACTCAAACCTTCTAACACTGATGCCACTGTATTAAATGGAAACTCCGGCACATTTAATGCTGTTCCGGTTGATTACATGACGTATGGCTCAGGTGGTTCTATTGACGCCAAACCGACCAGTATTAATGGGGTGACTGTAAGCTGGAATTCATCACAAAGTAGTCGTTTAGGTGGCGCTGCCACAGGTGAATCGGTGAGTTTAACGCCCAATTACACCGATTCTGATACTAGTCGTTGCTGGG
Source organism: Thiotrichaceae bacterium (assembly GCA_024762625.1). GTDB lineage: Bacteria > Pseudomonadota > Gammaproteobacteria > Thiotrichales > Thiotrichaceae > Cocleimonas. The sequence continues at coordinate 4,807 of JANTHA010000122.1, read as the reverse complement.
AACTTTCAGCCACCACTGTAGCCAGTAAAAAGGCCAACTCATGCCCTGGTTATTTACCGACGCGCGATACCGACCCGAGTTCTTTCAAAAACAGTTTGGGACAGAGTAATACCTCCTCACCCATTATTAGCCTGGCAAAGTCAGTGCTAACCATATATGACCCATACAACGGCGCGAGCAACCCGAAAGCCATACCGGGCAGTGTGCTCGAATATATTATCACCGCTAAAAATGATGGCAACCAGGCGGCGGATAATAACAGCATAAAAATATCAGACTTGATTCCGGCGAATACCAAACTATGCGTGAGTAATACAGGTAATTGTAAAGCCCCCTATTTTGTCAATGGCTCACCCAGCAGCGGGCTGAGTCTGGCGGGCACGGCGTATTCGAATAATAATGGCGCAAATTTCACGTATGCCGCAACTGCCGACGCTGAAGGAGCGGACGCCAACATCACCAACCTACGCTCATCCATGAATGGCGCATTTCAACCCAAAACCGCGGCCAGCGCGCCTAACTTCAACTTAAAATTCCGTGTTATTGTCAAATAATCAAGCCTTAATATAACAGGATCAAAAATAATCAAAAAAACAGGTGCCACCGAGGAATTTGTTTTATGATACATGGGTTGATTAAACCAGCCCCAAAGGTTATTTGAAGTATGCTAATACTCCCTGGCAATCGCGCTTTTTCTGATTTCAATAAAAACAAGTTACTTAAAAATCTGCAAAAACATATCCCTGATATTATTAATATTCATGCGCGCTACTGGCATTTTGTAAAATCCGCCAAAACCATGAATGAAGATGAGTTGGCGCTACTGAAAGAACTGCTTGAATATGGAGAGGGCGATCATTCTGAAGCTGATGAGCCGCCTGGCGAGTTATTTCTGGTTACACCGCGCCCCGGCACCATTTCCCCCTGGTCGAGCAAGGCGACTGATATTCTGCATAACTGTAAACTGACCATTGTCGAGCGGGTCGAGCGCGGCATCGCTTATTTTGTAGAATACAAAGATGATTTCACTCAAATGACGGTTGACCAGCGCGCATTCGTCAAACAGCAGCTTCATGATCGCATGACCGAAGTAGTCATGGATGATGGCAGCGAAGCCGAAGCGCTATTCAGTGATGCGGAACCCGCCCCACTCAAAACCATTCCCCTGGGCGATAACCCGACGGCGGCGCTAATCCAGGCGAATACAGACCTGGGCCTGGCGCTATCCGCCGATGAAATCCAGTATCTTGCGGATAATTACGAGGAACTTGAGCGCGACCCCACTGATGTCGAATTAATGATGTTTGCGCAAGCCAATTCGGAACATTGCCGCCACAAAATATTTAACGCTGATTGGGTTATCGACGGACAGAAACAGGACAAGACGCTGTTCGGCATGATCAAAAACACCTATCAACAATCTCCCGAAGGCGTTTTATCCGCTTATCACGATAACGCCTCAGTTGTGGAAGGCCCGCTTGCGACCCGTTTTTTCCCGAATAGCGGCAACCATGAATATGGTTTATCCGAAGAACCGGTGCATATGTTGATGAAGGTTGAAACTCATAACCACCCGACCGCCATTTCACCCTTTCCGGGCGCGGCGACCGGCTCAGGCGGTGAAATACGCGATGAAGGCGCAACCGGCAACGGATCAAAACCCAAGGTGGGGTTGTGCGGATTTTCGGTCTCCAACCTGAAAATTCCAGGCTATCCGATGCCCTGGGAAAAAGATCACGGCAAACCCGGACGCATCGACAGCGCGCTTAACATCATGCTGGAAGGACCGATCGGCGCGGCCGCTTTTAATAACGAATTCGGGCGACCCAATATCGCGGGTTATTTCCGCACCTACGAAGCCGAAGTCCCCGGCCCCAGATCTGACAAGGAATTGCGCGGTTATCATAAACCGATCATGCTGGCGGGCGGACTTGGCAATATTCGCCACAATAACATTGAGATGAAAGAGGTGCCGGTCGATACACCTATCGTGGTGCTCGGCGGCCCGGCCATGCTGATCGGTCTCGGCGGCGGCGCTGCCTCCTCCATGGCAAGCGGAACCAGCGACGAAACGCTGGATTTCGCTTCGGTGCAGCGCGGCAACCCCGAAATGGAGCGTCGCGCGCAGGAAGTCATCGACCGTTGCGTCGCGATGGGCGATGACAACCCGATACTGTGGCTGCATGATGTCGGCGCAGGCGGCCTTTCCAATGCGCTTCCCGAAATCGTTGATGATGCAGGGCGCGGCGGTAAATTCGAACTGCGCGCCGTACCCAATGACGAACCCGGCATGTCGCCCATGGAAATCTGGTGCAACGAAGCGCAGGAACGTTATGTGCTCGCGATTGCAGAAGACAAGCTGGAGACCTTCAAGGCGCTCTGCGAACGCGAACGCGCCATTTACGCCGTCGTTGGCATGGCGACCGAGGAACGCCGCCTGCTGGTGGGCGACGGCTATTTCGACAATTATCCAGTCGATATGTCGATGGACATGCTGCTTGGCAAACCGCCCAAGATGCTGCGCGACGTCCACCACAAAACCTTTCACAAACCCGAACTGGCGCTGCAAGACATTGAACTGGAAGACGCCATTGAGCGCGTGCTGCGCCTGCCTACCGTGGCGTCCAAATCCTTTCTGATCACCATTGGCGATCGCAGCATTACCGGCATGGTGAACCGCGACCAGATGGTCGGCCCCTGGCAGGTTCCGGTCGCCGACGTTGCGGTGAGTTGCTCCGATTATGTGGGCTACGCTGGCGAGGCGATGGCGATGGGCGAGCGTACGCCGATTGCGCTGGTGAATCCGGCAGCTTCCGGGCGTATGGCGATTGGCGAAGCGATTACCAATATATCCGCTGCAAAAATAGGCAAAATCTCGGATATATTCCTCTCCGCCAACTGGATGGCGGCAGCCGGACACGAAGGCGAGGATGCTGCGCTGTTCGACACCGTGAAAGCCGTAGGCGAAGAACTCTGCCCGAAACTGGGCATCGCTATCCCGGTCGGCAAGGATTCGCTATCAATGAAGACGGTCTGGGATCAAAGCACAGAAAAAGGAACGGAGCATTACGAGATGGCCGCACCGCTATCGCTAATCATTTCCAGTTTCGCCATCGTCGATGACGTGCGCAAGACGCTCACGCCCGAGCTGCGCTGCAACAAGGGAGACAGCGATTTGATACTGATCGACCTCGGCAAGGGTAAAAACCGTCTTGCCGCCTCGGCGCTGTCGCAGGTTTACTCACAAGTCGGGGCGCATGCGCCCGATCTGAATGACCCGGATGCCTTAATTCACTTTTTCAGCGTTATCCAGGAACTGAATCAAGAAGGCAAGCTAATGGCCTACCATGACCGTTCCGATGGCGGCCTGCTTGCCACCCTGTGTGAAATGTCCTTCGCCGGGCATTGCGGTATGGACATACATCTGGATGATGTCGGCAAAACGCCCCTGGAAGCGCTGTTTAATGAAGAACTCGGCGCAGTCATTCAGGTGCATCACACCGATACCGAGGAAGTGCTCTCGGCGTTGCGCGAAGCCGGTCTCGGTCATTATTCGCATGTCATCGGCAAGCCTGGCAATAACGACAAGGTCGAGTTTAGCTGGGCGCGCAAGATCATTTTCAGCAGCGAACGCAGCACTCTACAAAGCGCCTGGGCGGAAACCAGTTATCGCATGCAGGCGCTGCGCGACAATGACGAATGTGCGCTTCAGGAATTTGAACGCATTGATAACGAAGAAATCAACAAGAAAGATCCAGGCTTGAGCGCCACGCTGCATTTCGACATAAACGATGACATTGCAGCCCCTTATATTAACAAAGGCGTGCGACCCGATGTAGCCATTCTGCGTGAACAAGGCGTCAACGGCCAACAGGAAATGGCCGTGGCCTTTGACCGCGCCGGTTTCCGCGCCGTCGATGTACACATGACCGACATCATCAGCGGACGCACCACGCTGGACGGCTTTAGCGGTCTGGTCGCCTGTGGTGGTTTTTCCTACGGCGACGTGCTTGGCGCGGGCGGCGGCTGGGCTAAAACCATTTTGCATAATGAACGCGCCCGTGATGAATTCTCGGCATTTTTCGAGCGTAGAGATGTATTCGGACTAGGCGTCTGCAATGGCTGCCAGATGTTCTCGCATCTACGTCACATGATACCTGGCGCTAAACACTGGCCCGCCTTCTATCGCAACGAGTCGGAACAATTCGAAGCGCGCGTCGCGATGGTCGAAATCATGGATTCACCGTCCATCCTGCTGCGCGACATGGCCGGCTCCAGACTACCCATTGCAGTCGCACACGGCGAAGGCCGCGCCGTTTTTCAGAACCCGATCAAGGCAAAAGATGTGATCAGCAACGGCTTTGCAAGCCTGCGCTATATCGACAATCACGGGACTCCCACACAACACTATCCGGAAAACCCCAACGGATCCGAACTCGGACTAACAGGACTATGCAACACCGATGGCCGTTTTACCATCATGATGCCGCACCCTGAACGCGTCATCCGCACCGTAACCAACTCATGGCATCCCGAAGACTGGGAAGAAGACAGCCCCTGGATGCGCCTCTTCAGAAACGCCAGAGCCTGGGTCGATTAACGCCGCCCCGAAGGCGCGTTAATCGTCCCGTTTCGCGTAGCGAAAAACGGGGCTACTTCAAGCTTTGAAAAACTTTTTTAATAACCCTGTTAGATTAAAAACCTATTTATCCCGATGAAGGCGCGTTAATCGGTTCGCAAATGCGAAGCATGCAGCGAATCGCGCGTCGAAGCAACGACAGGAATTCAACAAAATGCTCCATTTTTC
>JANTHA010000121.1 GCA_024762625.1 Thiotrichaceae bacterium | reverse complement strand
TCATTTCATCAGAGCGCGAAGGCTTTTCCTATGTGATGGCGGAATCTTTGCTGTTACATACGCCGCTTATTTCCACCGATGTTGCCGATATGAAAAAAATTCTGCCGCCGCTGGCGCTTGTTCCAGTGAATGATGCAGCGGCGCTACATGACCTGCTGATGGCTGTATGCGCTGATCTTGAATCGTTTAGTCGTCTGTTTGAACCGGTATTCGAATGGGCGGAGCAGCATTTTCAGTTCGAGCGAATGCTGAATCAGACTGAACAGATTTACCGGAAACTGGCTGGCGGCTTGTCATGACCGAATTAAAAGTGCTGATTATCAGCGATTCCAAACCGGGACATTACACCCAGTCGCAGGGCCTGCTGAATCAACTTGAAAAAAAGCTTGAGATCAAAAGCAGCGTGCTGCAGCTTAAACCCAGAATAAAACTGGCCAACCGCGTGCTGAGAAACATGCTCAACCGCAACAGTCCTTATGCAGAACGTCTGTTTCGCTGGTTTTACCGTTTTAACCTGCCGCAAATTCTAGCTTGTTCGCCTGATTTGATTATTTCGACGGGGGGAGACACGTGTGGCGCAAACGCTTTGCTGGCGAAAAAATACCAGTGTCAAAATCTGTTTCTGGGTTCGCTCAGAGGCCATGATCCCAGTCTGTTTTCCGCCGTGATTTCAACCACGCCTCTGCCGGGCGTGGAAAATTGTATCGTGCTGGATGTCGCGCCAACTCTGGTTGATCAAGACAAACTGAAGCAGACTGCGACGACTTTTTTAAAGGATAAACAAATTTCCAGGGATGAAAAACTCTGGACCATGTTGATCGGCGGAGAGGGTTCCGGCTATCAGTTTTCTGCACGGGATTATCAGGACCTTGCACAATCCATGCTGACGCTCGCGAAAAAGCACGGGATTCGCTGGTTGCTCACTACCTCGCGGCGCACCGGACTGACAAATGAAAAAGTTTTGCAAGCCGCGTTACAGGGACGACCGGAGATTGCTCATGCGGTGTATTATAACGAGAAACCGGAAAAAGTAATGCAAGCCTACCTTGGCGCTGGGCGAATGATATTCAGCAGCGAAGACAGCACCTCAATGATCAGCGAAGCCGTTAGCGCACAAAAGCCGGTGATTACTTTCAGAAGCGATGTCCAGGATATCAATCCGGGACATGAAGCGCTTATCAGGCGGTTTTCTCAACAGGGGTATATTCGCCGTGTTGAAATAACAGAGTTGGCTGACTTTTCGTTAAGAGATTTTCAATTTAATAAAATTGATCTTGAAAAGAATTATGATCAAATACTACGATTGATAAAAACCGAATAAATTGACAAACTTAGTGGATGGTTGTATGGTATGACGGTGTACCTATCGATAGGATTCCAGAATGACAGCCGTAACAGTTTCGCCAAAATTCCAGGTCGTAATACCGAAGGAAATTCGCGAATCGATGAAAATTAAATCAGGACAGAAAATTCAGATGATTCGCTATGGTGATCGTATTGAATTAATCCCCATAAAGCCCATGAAAGAATTGCGGGGTTTACTGAAGGGCATTGATACAGAAGTACCGAGAGATGTTGACCGGCTTTAACCATTTTCAGGGTCGCCTGTTAGCAATGGGCTTACAAAGATCATGAATGTTGTTGACTCCTCCGCATGGCTATCCTATTTTGGCAACGATGCAAATGCTAATGTGTTTTCCAGGCCAATAGAAGATACTGAACGCTTGATTGTTCCCAGTATTACAATCACAGAAGTGTTTAAAATAGTGCACCGCCAGCGTAACGAGGATGAGGCGTTGCAAATTATCGCTCATATGCAACAGGGAAGGGTTGTTGTGCTGGATAGTGATTTGGCGCTTGATGCGGCGAGGTATGGTATTGAATACAAACTCCCACTGGCTGATAGCATAATTTTCGCAACGGGTCGGAAATTTGACGCTTTAATCTGGACTCAGGACGATGATTTCAAATCTTTAAATGGGGTAAAATATTATCCTAAGGCAAAAACCTGAATATGTGCATCGTTATAGCTTCATAACTTCGAAACGAAATGCGCAAGATTATAAAAAGAGAATTTCCAGAGAGTAGCGCATGAGCAATAATCCCGGTAAAAACCAGGAAGTCACGCAGAATCCGGCACAAAACAATAAGCCAAAAGTGGTATTGATTGGCGACACCAGCCTCAATTCTCCCCATTTCGGTTGCCAGCTGGTTGGTCAGACTTTTCGCGAACAGTTCAGTCGTTGCGGTCTTGATCTGATCGCCAGCCTGCCGTTTGACTATGAACATTTTCCGGTGATTCCTGAGGCGCTGGAACAGGCGGATCTGGTCGTTATCAACGGCGAAGGATCCATTCATCATGGCCGTTATCATGAGTTGGTCAAACTGGCATCAAGCTATCCGGCGGCGCTGGTTAATTGCGTCTATCAGGAAAATCCGGTATGGCCGGAACTCAAGGATTTCATCTATATTTCAACGCGCGAGTCATTGAGCGCCAATGAAATTCGCGCACAGGGCGTTCAGTGCGAGGTGGTTCCGGATGTTCTGTTTGCTTCGTCTCTGTTGAATTCCTTTGTGTGTCAGGGGGCGGTAAATGATGTCGGGATCACCGATAATGCGCAGAAAATCACTTACCGACTGGGACCTTTCAAATTGCGTTTACGTCCCGGCCAGTCTCCCAAACAGAAAACAGTCGCCGATTATCTGAAGTTTCTGTGTCAGCACAAACGCTTGTGTATTGGCCGTTTTCATGCGGCGATTGCCGCTTCAGTGCTAAAAATACCGTTGTCTACCTGGGACTCCAATACCTGGAAAATGCGTGGACTGATGCAGGATATGGGCGTGTCGCATTTACATTTTTCTGACAGAAAGGCCGCCATAGACGCCATACCACTAGCTTTTGATCCGAAAATTGAAGCTTTTACGCAACAGGCCAGACGCAAAATAGAATCCATGTTTGACGCGCTGACTGTGATTGCACAGCATAATGCAGCCAAACGAACCATTGAAAACAACTCAGGCGCAAGGAAATAGCGATCCATGTGCGGTTTTTTTCAGGTGATTCAGCGTACCGGCCCGGTATCCAGGGACAAATTCAGGGCGGCGCTGAATTCCATGCAACACCGGGGGCCGGATGCGCAGGGTGAAGACTTTGCTGAATACCAGACTTCACAAGGCGTTCAGTACAACATTGCTTTTGGCCATCAGCGCCTCTCCATCCTGGATTTAAGCGACAGCGCTAACCAGCCATTTAAACATGCTCAAAATACTTTGCTCTACAACGGTGAAATCTATAATTTTAATCAGCTGGGTGAAGAATTAAAGGCGCAAGGCGTAACGTTAAACACGCATGGCGATACCGAAGTATTGATGCATGCATTGATCCGTGATGGCTCTGAAGCGCTGGCGTCTTTTAATGGCATGTGGGCGTTCAGTCTGTTTGATGCAAAATCGAATCGTGTGATGTTGTCGCGTGATCGCTATGGCAAAAAACCGCTGTTTGTTTATCAGGATAAGGATGTATTCTGCGCTTCCTCAAGCATCCGTGCGATCAAGACCTATCTGGGGATGAAACTTGAGTTCAGGCGCGAAAGCCTGCTCGATTTAATGTTGTTTGGAACGCTTTATCCTTCAGCGTCGCAGCAGACTCATTTTGAACAGATTTCACAAATCCTGCCGGGTCATGTAGCGTATTTTGACTGTGAACAATGGCGTTTACAACAAACGCCTTTCTTTGATCCTGCACGCCCCCAACAGGGTGGAGAAAGGGAACAATCAGCCAGCCTGATTGAAGCACTGGCGGATAGCGTGGCGGCGCGACTGGTTTCGGATCGCCCTGTGGGCTTGTTATTATCCGGCGGGATTGATAGCTCACTGTTGTTGTCGATAATGGTCAGTAAGGGTTTGCAGGAACAGGTTAAAATCTTTATGGGCGATACCGGGCGTTCCGAGGACTATTCCTATGCTAAAAAATCGGTTGAACAGCTTGGTCTTGAAGCTGAAACTGTCAGGCTGGATTATAATGATGTCGCCTTTGAGCGTTTTCTAAAGGTTTGCTGGCACCATGAAAAGCCCTTTCCCTTGAATGGCAATGCGATGGCGATGCCGCAAATGTATCAGGAAGTGGAGTCGCACGGCGTACCGGTGGTGCTGGATGGCTCCGGAGGCGATGAGCTGTTTGGCGGTTACTGGGAGCGCCATATGCCGTTCGCCATGCGTGAAGCATTAAAAAAAAGGGATTGGCGCTGGATAAAACTGATGCTGGCGAATAATGGCAAATCAAATCAGGTGCGTCGCCAGTTTATCAATGCTTTTTTCCCCGCCGCATTAATCAACGGCAAACAAAGTTTTTCTGATCACCTGGCAAAACAGATTCATCCGTTGATCACAGCAAATGCAGCGGAAATATGGAGTGCTGCTAATCCGGATCCACTGGTTTCCGTGTCTGATGATTTTTCGGCGGCATTGAGCAGCGATGTCGCGCCGGGTGGGCGTCTCGGCGAATGGATCTGGCATAACGATCGCAATTCGATGATGTCCAGTGTCGAAAGCCGCAGCCCGCTACTTGACCATCGTCTGCACCGTTTTTTATTTAGCGGTTATGCGAGTAAGTATCAAGGCAAATGGAATAAGTTTGAATTGCGCCAGGCGTTTGATCGGTTCAGGCCGCTGCCGACTCAGTGGCGTAGGCAAAAGCAGGGTTTTCGCTGGAATGGCAAACATTTCATATTAAATAATAAAGACAGGATCATTGATCTCATCGCGGGCAGTGACAGCCTGTCAGAACTGATTAATACCGAAAGACTGGTTAAGCTGGCCGTAAAGCACCCGAAAATATTGCGTTCTTCGCTAGCTAAAAATGCACTGTGTGTGGCCGGCATTGAGCACAGTTTGATCAGGGAATAATGCGCGATTAGCGTATCCGCTTCAGGAATAACAGGCCACCCAAAAGAAACAGAGAACCCGGAAGAAAAGCGCTAACGATAGGCGAAACGCCATAGACCAGCCCCATTTCACTGGCGGCGCGGTTGATAAGGAAAAAAACGATTCCAAGCACAATGCCATAGAAGACGCGCGCGCCCGCTCCGCCGCCGCGATTGGAGCCAAACAGGAAAGGCATGGCGATTACCAGCATCACCAGCGCGGATAATGGAATCGAAAAACGTTTCCAGTAAACCAGTTCATATTTATCCGAATTTATTTTATTCGATTTTTGATGATTGATGATTGTATCGAGTTCTTGTGTGGAAAGTTGTTCGGGGTCAATGGTTGCTATATCCAACACCTGCGGATTCAGAAACGCAGCGTCAAATTGTGTTGCGAGTTGTTGTTTGTCAACCTCGGTAGGCGTAAAGCTGGAGGTATTGACGCCGCTTAATTGCCAGCCGTTTTCTTTACGCTCCGCGTTGTTCACTGTTTTTAGCGATTTAAGACCTGAGTGGTTTTCATTAAAGGTATAAATGGAAACATCGCTGAGTTGCTGCTTGTTGAGTACGCTCCTGATATGCAATATTCTGTTTTTTTCTTTTACCCAGAGCCCCGCGCCGCCCGTGAGCGTGATGTTTTTGTTTTTTAAATGCGCCTTGAAATTGCGCGCCTGCAGGTCGGCGGCCGGTACGATATATTCACCCAGTAGAAAAATAACAACGCTCAGTATTAAACCCAGTTTCAGAACCGAAAAAACAATCTGCGGGATAGACATGCCGGCCGCGCGCATGGCGATAAATTCGGAATTGGCCGCGAGGTTGCCGAGACCAAGCAATGCGCCGATCAGTATTGCGGTAGGGTAAAATTCATAAAAACGTCCCGGAATGGTATAGATCAGATAGATCAGGGCTTGTGATGTTGTATACAAAGCGCCGGTTTTGCCGGCTTCTGCGATGAATGAGAAGAATAAATCCAGCGTAATCAAAGCAACCCAGGCGATTAACAGCCCGGTTAGAGTGGCTTTCCAGAGATAACGGTCAAGTATTTTCACAGGCTATCTTCCCGGAAGATCCATATTGTTTACGAACCAGCCATAAAGCCAGCAATATAAAAATCAGGTGCGTCCACCAGAGTCCGAGCCAGGTCGGTATTCTGCCATCCTCAAGCATGGTTTTTCCAGTGATAATCAGGTTGGCATAGATCGCATAGAGCAAAATACCCAACGCTAGCTTGCCAAAGCGACCCTGTCGCGGCGTGGTGTAACTCAAGGGGAAGGCCAGCAGCGCCATTACGGGCGCTGAAAAAATCAACGACAGACGCCATTGCAGTTCAGCCTGGCTTTTTCTATCATATTTTTTAAGTAACTCAAGTGTGGAGACCGCTTCCAGGCTTTTATTGATTTTGATTTTTAGGGCGGGCACATGGATGCCGTGCTCGGCAAAGTTGAAAACCAGAAATTCGCCGGAGCTGCGCTTATTATCATAACGACTGCCGTTATTGATTTTGAGTACCCGCTCGCCAGTATTCTGATCAATGTATAATAGCGCTTTTTGTGCAGTCAGGATGGTTTCAATATCATCAGCATCATCAATTTCATCAGCATCATCAGCTTTCGTGTTGTTCTGTTTGATATCCGCGTG
>JANTHA010000120.1 GCA_024762625.1 Thiotrichaceae bacterium | reverse complement strand
CCCTCTTCACTGACCAGCCCGGACGGGATGCAGACAAACGCCATTCATGGCGTATTGAATATGCTGGATAAATTGCGTAAGGACTATCAGCCGGATCATATGATTGTGGTTTTCGACGCCAAGGGAAAAACCTTCCGTAATGATTTATACCCCGAATACAAGGCGACCCGCCCGCCGATGCCGGATGAGCTGCGCGAACAAATTGAACCTTTGTACGAGATAGTCAAGGCGGAGGGTTATCCGATGATCATCATGCCGGGCGTAGAGGCGGACGATGTGATCGGCACCATGTCGGTACACTATGACGGCGACGTTGTTATTTCCACCGGCGATAAGGATATGGCCCAGTTAGTAAATGACCGGGTGACGCTGATAAACACCATGAGCAATGAATTGCTCGACAGGGAAGGCGTCATCAAGAAATTCGGCGTAGCGCCGGAGCGCATCCGCGACTATCTGACGCTGATCGGCGACACCAGCGATAATATTCCCGGCGTACCCAAGGTTGGCCCCAAAACCGCGGTCAAGTGGCTGAATGAATATGGCTCGCTGGAAAATATCATGGCGAACGCCGATAAAATAAAAGGCAAGGTTGGTGAAAATCTGCGCGCCGCACTGGACTATTTACCGCTTTCCTATGAGCTGGTGACCATCAAAACCGACCTAGACCTGGACTGCTCGCCCGAATACGTCAGTTTCAATCCGGTCGACAAACAGAAATTGCTGGAGCTTTATACCAAATATGGTTTCCGCACTCGTCTTGGTAAATTACAGCGTGATCAGCAAAAGGAAGGCGGAGAGCCACTGGAATTGCCTGAAACCGCTGATCAGGACATCCCTGCTCCCGTGGTTGAAACCATTGAAAATGTTGAATATGAAACGCTGCTAAGCGAACAACAGCTTGAACAGTGGATGGAGAAAATCAAGACCGCGCCGCTGTTTGCGATTGATTGCGAAACCACCAGCTTGGACTACGTAGACGCGCGACTGGTGGGCCTGTCATTCTGTGTGGAAACTGGCAGCGCCGCCTACCTGCCGCTGGCGCACGACTATGAAGACGCGCCGCAGCAACTTCCCTTTGATGAAACGCTACAAAAACTCAAGCCGCTACTTGAAGATCCAACGCTTCTCAAAGTAGGACAGAATCTCAAATATGATCGTAGCGTACTGCTCAACCACGCGATTGAACTCAAAGGCATTGTGCATGACACCATGCTGGAATCCTATGTGCTGGATTCGGTGTCCGGCCGTCACGACATGAATACCCTGAGTGAAAAACACCTCGGCGTTTCGCCGATCAAATTTGAAGATATTGCGGGCAAAGGAAAAAAACAACTTTGCTTTAATCAGATTGAGCTGGAAAAAGCGGCTCCCTATGCGGCTGAAGACGCCGACATTACGCTGCGCCTTCATAATTTTTTGTGGCCGCAACTCAAGGCGCGCCCCAGACAGGCGAAACTGTACCGGGACATTGAGATGCCGCTGCTCAAAGTGCTTTCCAATATGGAACGCAACGGCGTATTGGTAGACGCCGATATGCTCGCCAAACAAAGTGAAGAACTGACGCAACGCATGGCGGAACTGGAACAGAAAATCTATGAAAAGGCGGGCGAACAATTCAATCTGGGCTCTCCCAAGCAGATTCAGGAGATTTTCTTTTCAGAAGACAAACTCAATCTGCCGGTAATACGCAAAACCCCCAAAGGGCAACCCTCAACGGCGGAAGATGTGTTACAGGAACTGGCGCTGGAGCATGATGTTCCGCGCTGGCTGCTGGAGCATCGCGGCTTGAGCAAACTGAAATCGACCTATACAGACACCCTGCCCAAACAGATCAACCCTGAAACCGGACGGGTGCATACTTCCTATCATCAAGCAGTCACAGCCACAGGGCGTTTATCATCCAGCAATCCGAATTTGCAAAACATCCCGGTGCGCACCGCAGAAGGCAGGCGCATTCGTCAGGCGTTCATCGCGCCTCAGGGGTTTAAAATACTCGCAGCCGACTATTCCCAGATAGAGTTACGCATTATGGCCCACTTATCAGATGATCAGGGTCTGCTTGAAGCCTTTGCGGAAGGCAAGGATATACATCGCGCCACCGCCTCTGAAATTTTTGATACGCCGCTGGAGCAGGTTAGCAAAGAGCAACGGCGCGCCGCCAAGGCGGTCAACTTTGGATTGATCTACGGCATGTCCGCCTTTGGGCTAGCGAAACAACTCAATGTATCGCGCACGGAAGCCGCAGAATATGTGAAACGTTATTTCCAGCGTTACCCCGGCGTTCAGGACTATATGGAAAAAACCCGCGAAAAAGCCAGGCAGGATGGCTATGTTGAAACCTTGTTTGGACGACGCCTCTATCTTCCGGAAATCAACGCTAAAAACGGCATGCGCCGCGCCTATGCGGAACGCACGGCCATTAATGCGCCGATGCAGGGAACCGCCGCCGACATTATCAAGATCGCCATGATCGCCGTCAACGACTGGCTGCGTTATGGCGAAACTCAAACCAGCATGATCATGCAGGTGCATGACGAACTGGTGTTTGAAGTCGCCCAGGATGAAATTGAAACGGTTGAAAAAATTATTCTGGAGCGCATGACGGGTGCCGTTGAGCTGAAAGTCCCGCTGCTTGTGGACAGCGGCGTTGGCGAAAACTGGGATGAAGCGCATTGATAAAAGGGTATCTCTATTAATTACGATTTTCGTTCGAGTTCAAGGCGGATGGATTTCGAGAACCGCAGTGTATAAGCCATACATGAGGATCGCATAGGTACATGGATGTACCGTAGTAGAGCAACGCAGGAGCAGTTGCCGAGAAATTCATCCAACGCAGAAATCGGGCGAAAAGACAATTAATAGAGGTTCCCGAAAGTCTAAAAATGTCAGAGACTGTCAGATAAATAATTTCATAAAAAAGGTTGCTGTTAAGCCTGTGTAAAGAAACGGGATTGTATATTGACGCCACTTGTCGCCAACTTCCCGTTTTCCAGGGATGTTAAGTGGAGAAAAAATAACAATAAAAAGGAATCTCCCGATCAAGAAAATATAAATAATAATAAAAAAGGATGTTTACCAATGAATAACAATAAATCCAGGCTATTCTCCCTCTTTTTAATGCTGTTTTTAGTCTTGCCCCTGTTAAGTCAGACGGCCCAGGCTTTGCAACTGAATCCATTATCCGTGGTGCTTAAACCTTCAGGCGGCGGCGCAAAACAATCTTTTCGCGTCACCAATGAAAGCAATAAACCCATAGCAGTGCAATTCAGCGTGACCACCCGGCAGCAGATTAACAACCGCGAAATCAGACGGCCTGCGGATAAGGATTTCATGATTTATCCACCGCAAACCATCATTCCACCGCGTTCAACCCAGAAGGTGCGCATTGAATGGCTGGGTTCGCCCAATCTGAAACGAGAACTGCCGTTCCGTTTGATTGCTGAACAGGTTTATGTTTCGCTGGAAAAACAAAAGCAGACCGGCATTAACATGCTGATGACCCTGGTTGGCGCACTCTATGTTCAGCCAAATGGTACAAAAAGCAATGTGCAGGTCAAGTCGGTTCAGCGGCAGGGCAATAAACTTGCTGTAACGCTCGCCAATAGCGGTACGCGCCATCAACTTATGAAATATGCAACACTTACTTTAAGAAATGGCCCAAAAGTGCTGACCTTAAAGGGCGATGCCTTAAAAGGCATCAATGGCAACAATGTACTGGCGGGCTCAAGCAAGCGGTTCTTTATCCCTTTGCCCAGAGGCTTCGTTAATGGTCGCTGGACGGCTACCATAAGGTATCCTCGATAGCCAAATTGATTGATCGCTTGATGATTCGCGTGAATTATCATGAAAAAGATCACACCATCTTTTGCAGCAAGCAGGGGCCAGACGGCCTCCCGCTTGATGGAGAAGCAAGGCCGCTACTTTTACTGCTTGTTTTATGGCCTGCTTCTGACATGTTGTTTGCTGGCAAGCGCGCCATTGCTTGCCGCAGGCAAACAGGATGCTCAAATGGCCGCCCTGTATCAACAGGCGTTTGGCATAAAATCAAAAAATCACAGGCCAGCAGCTTCCCGACAGGTAGCATCGCTGAGCGCCGCTGCATCGCAGAACGCCGATATGGCGGCTCTTTACACCCAGGCCTTTGGCGCTAAAGCAGCTTCCTCCAAAAAGAAACCTGAAGACACAAAAAACCAGACAAGCAATCTGGCCGCATTGTATGCCCAGGCTTTCGGTAAAAAAGCAGCAACAGTCATTCCTTCCCAGATCAACGTCGAGCTTAGAGTGAATAATGTGGTTCAGGGCGATGTCACTGTCTTTAGTAATAAACAGCGCTCAGCAATTGACAGTGTGGGTGTAAAAGATCTCATACCGATCCTGAAAGAGGTTCTTAAGGAACATATTTTTAAACGGATTAATCAACAAATCGGCAACAAAAAACGACTACCATTTAATCAATTAAACCAGTTTGGTTTGAAAGCCGCTTATAACGAGATCAATCTAAGCCTGGATCTACAAATCAGCCCCGGAATGCGTAAACCTCGCGTGTTATCCATGCGCAGCAAAAAAAAGGCGAGCGTACGAGATGAAAACAAAATAACGGCCAGCGAAATAAGCGCTTTTCTTAATATGTACGGTAATGTTGGTTTGAATGCTTCTGGCGGCAGTCGGGAAACCGACCACAAAATGCGTTTTGAAAGCAGCGTCAGCGTGGGCGATGTGGTATTTGAAAACCGCACCGATGTTGACAATGGCCAGTGGGAATCACAACGCACCACCTTGACCTATGATAAACCGAACGATTTAATGCGCTTTGTCGTGGGACAAGTCGCATCAGGCAACCGTAACTTTCAGGAAAATCTGGAGCTCACCGGCTTTCGGGTTAGCAAGGAATTCTTCATGGATCCTGAAATGCAAATTCGCCCCAAAGCCAATGAATCATTCATACTGGAAACCGATTCAGAGGTTGAGGTGTATATCAATAATCGACTGCATCAGCGTTTTTATCTGGATAAAGGCACCTATTCACTGGAAGATATCGGGCTTTACGATGGCGCGAATGATATTCGCATCAGGATAAAAGATGAGTTTGGCAGGGTCACCGAAAAAACCAGCCAGCAATTTTATGATTCCCATTTACTGAAACCGGATCTGTCACTGTGGGCGTTCAGCGTTGGGGTTCTCAACAATAAGGAAGCCTACAGAAAAGAAGCATTGCTTAACAAGCCGATATTTAGCGGCTATTTCCAAAAAGGAATCAGCAAAAACCTGACGCTAAGCCTGGATGCGCAATTTAGCCCGGATAGTTACTTGCTGGGTTCCGAGGCAATTGCTTCTGTGGCCCTGGGCTCGTTGAAACAGAGTTTCGCCGTCAGTGGCGGCGCCGATCAAGACACAGGCTATGCAGCGCGTTTTGAGTTCAAACCCCATATTAAAAGGCCGCTTATTGGTCTGGATACGTTGCGCCAGGATTCTTTAAAACTGGATACGGGCATCGGTAAGTTTTTAACCAGCTGGAGCATTCTGGGGGAGTTTCGCAGCCAGAGTTTCAGTATGTTAAACCAGGTTGATGTTCCTGTGCTTGAAAATAATGATGAGTTTGCCTTGAATAGCAACCGCCGCGCTAATAAAAAACTAAAGGCGCGCCTGCAAACACAATTTGGTTTTGACCTGGGCGAGCAATGGCAAGGAATGCTCAACCTGGCGGCTTCTGATTATTATGACGACGATAACAATTTTATTGCAGATTTCAGCGCCAGTAAGCGCTTTAACAATGGCGTGCGCTGGAGCATCGGCGCGCGTTATGACACAGATGATGATATTTCGGTCAATATGCAGTTGACGATTCCTCTCTCGCGTGAAAAAAATCGTCGCAAAAAAGACCTGGATTTACTGGTTGATTCCAAAAATAACACCTACGAGAGCAAGCTCAGCGTCAAACCATTGAGTCTACAGGGTAAAAACAGTCTTGCTGGCTCTGTTGCTTATAAACAAAACAGCCAGTCGCGACAGCAACAACTGGACTTGAGTTTCAAAGATAGTCAATATGAAGCGCAGTTCTATGCCCGCAACCGCAGCAGCCTTCGCGAAAATGGTGAAAATTCCCAACGCATTAACGTCGGCTTGAATACCAGCATCGCCTGTGTCGGTAAACATTGCGCTGTTTCTCACCCATTAAATGACAGTTTTGCGTTGGTGGGCGGACCGCCTAATCAGGATAGGCCGATCGCTATCAATAATGGCAATGCGCGTTTTAATTATTCGGATGATAATGAGTCAGGTCTGCCAGATAACTACACCGCGCTGATTCCGAAAAAAGGCAGCCTTGCGGTTGTGCCGCTGGATTCTTATCGTTTCCAGCGGATCAATATTGATGAAGCCACTCTACCCAATGGTTATGATACTGAAAAAACTGAATTCGAAGTATTTCCTAAATATCATCAGGGATACCATCTTCAGGCGGGAGGCGTACCCGCCACTATCGTCGATGGCGTATTACTGGATCGTAATAAAAAGCCGTTGCCATACAAAGGAGGTCAATGGATACAACAGTCAAATAATGGCAAAACGATCGCCTTTTTCTCGAATAAAATAGG
>JANTHA010000119.1 GCA_024762625.1 Thiotrichaceae bacterium | reverse complement strand
AGTTATAAGGTCTCCATTAATCATGCTGACAATCAAAGGATGTCTTATCAGGTGTTCCAGCAGGAGGGTTTTTCACAGCCGCAGCGCTATTTACAGCCGCAGCGCTATTTACAGCCGCAGCGCTATGGTTTATCAGCTTCGTTAGAGGAGCAATATCAATTAAAACGGCATCATCAACATTTAAAGAATTCATCTGTCGGTGAAGCGAGTCAATATTTGTTTGGAGGTGTCGCCGATGATTTATCCGGGCGAACCGTCACAAAAAATATTCATCGGGTTGCTTTTAGTTACGATATTACTTCAAATAAGTTCTGGAATGATCTTGATTCTTCTGATATTGGCTGGGAAAAAGATAAAAAATTCGAGGATGACGCCAGATATCATCCATTAAGCATACTGGAAGAGGGCAATACGCTGGCCGATATAGGCGATTCAAAATATTCGCTGGCGAATGATCTGACGCGCAAATGAGAGCTTGGGCAATACTGATTAGATAGTGAATTTAACGTCTAAGGCGGACTCAGGATTCGCCGGAAGTTTTTGTGTGATAGCCTGACGAATTTCTTGCTGCCTGTGCTCATCAAGAATCATTTCCTTGTTCCCTTCGCTCCCTTCGCTCCCTTCGATAAGCTCTGTGACATGGAAAATATCCTCGGCAATTTCGCCAAGCGTGGCTATTTTTGCGTCATGTATAGACAGATTTTGCTCAACAAAGACCTGACTGATTCGAGTCAGCAGGCCAGGTCTGTCGGCGCTAAGAATGGTGATAATGGTTTCCTGTTTTTTGTTATCCTGTTCAAAATTAACCTGGGTTGGCGTGTCAAAATGCTTTAATTGACGCGGCGTTCTGAGATGCTTGAAGTCAACAGACACGTTGCTGGAGTCCAGATTGTTTTGTAGGGCGGCAATCAGCTGATCCTGGTCTTCTCGCCGGCTAAGCAGCTCATTGTTTGCATCCAGTATGTTCAGTGTATCCAGAATGTAACCATCATGGGATGAGCAGATGCGCGCAGCCACAATATTCAGTTGTTGTTGTTCAAGCGCCGAGGTTATTTTTATGAACAGGTTTTTCTCATCTTTGGCGTAAATGAGTAGCATTGAGCTATTGTTATGATCATCCAGGTTGATGCGGATTAGAGCTTGCTGACTTCCGGATTGTTCGTGCCTGATTATCTCGCTCATTTGCCAAAGCAGTGATTCCACGGTGTTTTGTAATATATAACTTTCATCAAATCGTTGCCAGAATGATTCAATGCGTTGTTGGTCAATTTTATAATTCTTTTGTAGTTTTTCGCTGACGGCGTATTTCTTTGCCTTAATAAGTTCTTCACTGTTTTTGCTTGCGGAATAGCGGCTTTGCAGCTGTTTTTTGGTGGCGCGATAGAGCTCTTTTAAGAGTGAGTGTTTCCAGCTATTGAGCAGGGTCGGATTGGTGCCCCTGATGTCGCAGATGGTGAGCAGGTAAAGATAATCCAGTCGCGACTGGACAACTACCTTATCCGCAAAAGCCTGAATCACTTCAGGGTCGCTGATGTCCTTGCGTTGTGCAATTGAGCTCATCTCCAGATGATGTCTGACCAGCCAGCTGACTTTTTCTGCGTCATGTCTGTTCATATCATGTGAGATGCAAAATTCCAGCGCATCAATTGCTCCCAGTTCGGAATGACTTCCTCCGCGACCTTTAGCGATGTCGTGGAACAGTGCGGCGAGATACAAAATTGCCGGTTTTTGCAAGGTGCTGAATATCTGGCTGCACATAGGGAGTTCCTGTGCGCCTTCTGGGGTGCTTAACCGACGGGTATTGCGAATCACGTTAAGTGTATGCTCATCGACCGTGTAGGCGTGGAACAGGTCATATTGCATACGCCCAACAATATTCTCAAAGGCGGGAATATAGGCGGCCAACACGCCATAACGATTCATTCTGCGCAAGGCGAAGGTAATGCCCCGTGATTCGGATATGATGTTCATGAAAATCTGTTTATGATGCGTATTATTGCGAAATGTATCATCTATCCGGTATAAATTATGTTTAAGTTCGCGCAGTGTTTCCGGTGTTAAACCCTTGAGTTCCGGGTGCGTCTGCATGACGTAGAATACTTCCAGCAGGGTATGAGGATGTGTTTCAAACAGGTCTTTTTTTGTAAGCTCCAGATAACCATCCCGTTGCTGGTAATTTGCGTTAATGGGAATGGGTTTGATTTTATCAGTATGCAGTATTTGTTCCCGAAGAAGGCCCAGCACCATTTCATTGAGGCGCTCCAGTTCGGTAATGCTACGGTAATAATGCTGCATGAAAGATTCAATGCACTGATTGGGATTGTTTTTATTTGTGCCATCGCGATTATCGTGTTCATCGTCATTGCTGTAGCCGAGGCTTTTCGCTAACTTGCGCTGGTAATCAAACAGCAGGCGGTCTTCTTTGCGGTTAGCAAGTTGATGCAGGCTAAACCGCACTTTCCAGAGAAAATCGCGCGCCTCTTTAAGCGCGCTGAATTCTTCTTGATCAAGCAGGTCATGTTGTCCAAGTTCTTCGAAGGAATGGATGCCAAGCTCACGCAGTGCAATCCAGCCAATCATCTGAATATCGCGCAATCCCCCAGGCCCGTCTTTGAGGTTGGGTTCAACCCGATAAGCGGTGTCGCCATAGCGTTTATAGCGTTGTTTCTGTTCTTCCATCTTGGCTAGGAAAAATTCCCGACTGGGCCAGATCACTTCGCCATCGGCTCTTTGTGTTGAGATATGTTCATGGAGCCGGTCAAAAAGCATCTGGTTGCCGCATAGAAAACGCGATTCAATCAGGTTGGTGATGACGGTCAGGTCGCCCCGCGCTTCATCAATGCATTCGTTAAATGTCCTGACGCTATGACCAATTTCAAGACCCAGGTCCCATAGTGTGGCGACGAAACCAGTGAGTTGTTCTTCCACAACCATATCAGGCTCATTGTTAAGCAATATCAGCAAATCCACATCCGAGGCCGGGTGCATTTCCTTACGCCCATAACCGCCGACAGCGACTAAGGCGATATCGGACGATTCATGTTCTTGCCAAAGTTCTATCAGGATCTTGTCAATGAGTTCACTGCGTTTTTTCAGTAAACTGGCAATATCGGCGCCCTGTTGAAATTCCTGTTGTAGTTTTTCGTTATTGTCTCTGAGTGCTTTCTTGATAGAAATCATGTTGTTTAATCTGGAGTGTCCGGACTATCCAGTATAACCGTGAAGCTCTATTCAATGCCATTTCATTCTCAGGTCTTAGTTTGTTCAGGGTGCCTGGTTTGCCGCCTTATTTGCCAGTTCAATGGCTATATCAGTTGTTCACACTTGACGGTGTATTATTATTGATCAGCGTGTTTGCCGGGTTGTAGGTTTGCTTGATATGCGTGCTGGTTCGGGTCAGGAACTGATTGTTTTCAATGCGCGTATCAGTTACCGGATGAGCCAGTTTCAAGGTGCGGAACTGGGTGCCGACCTTGATATCGTATTCGGCCGAGCCATTAAAGATATTATTCAAAACGATGTTATTGTCATCTTCAATAATGACGCCATGATGCGCATTGTTAAAGGTGTTGTTCTCTATCCGGTTATGCTTTGCAAAATCTTCATAATATTTGGCGGGTTCGCTGGCGGGTCCATAACGTATGGTGCCGGTATCCACGATCGGCGAGCCGCATTCCAGCGGGTGCAGGTTTTTGCTTTGCCTTGATGCAATCCAGACGCCGACGCTTTCGTCATTAAACTGGTTGCGGCTAATCAGGTTGTCATCAGCTGATTGATAGCGCGGGATCTGGTTTTCTCTCTGGGCGTGTTCATTACAGTTTTTGTAAATGAAAATCGCGCCGCCGGAATTCTTTGAAAACACATTACCGGTAATAATGTTTTTTGCAGATGAGTCAATAGCGATGCCTTCGCGTGAGTCATTCGCCAGTTTACGGGTTCTGACCCGTTTACTTGCGTTGTAGTCGGAGTGCCCATTTTGTGCAATGGTGGAATTTTTGATGGTATTGTTCTGTGAGCCCGAATCAAGATAGACGCCCACGGCGCCGGTGTATTTAACGGTTGAATTATCCAGTGTGAAACCGGTGATGAAGCGTCCCACGAAAACGCCGTCTTTGTGGTTATAAAGAATATTACTGTTTTCCACCCGGATGTTTTGGGGAGAAAGGGCGCGTACTTCGTTTTCTGTTTGTGCCACGTTGATATTGTTTTTTAGATTATTGATGCGTTCGGGGGTCAGGCCGCGGGTCAGGATGCGTATGCCGCGCACAAAATTTCTTACATTGCAGTTTTTGATAGTGACATTGCCTTGATTGGAATAGACCTTGATGCCAACATCAAGCGGCGCATTTTCTACGGAATAGGGTGCGTCGACGGCTTGTCTGTATTCTCTGTCAAGTCCATTTAACACCAGACCGTTGCAGTCAAAGGTTATATTAGAGCCGTTTACAAATAGACTGACGCGGTCGTATTTACAACCCTTGGGCAATGTTAAACTCTGGTTTATTTCGATGGTTTCGTCTTTTCGCCAATCTGGGCAGCCCGCAGGATTGGGCGGCAACACCCTATCCGGATCCGATGCTTTTGAGGTTCTTTCTGGTAATGGGTCGGCGTAATCAACGGCAGCGCCGGTGATTTCATTGGCAAGACGTTCAAGTTGCTTGCAGGCGCTTAATAAGGTTAGCGCAAAGAGTAAAGTAAAAAGAGTCGCGATTTTCATAGATTCCCCACTGTATCAATTCTGGCTAATTTTTATTTTGGAACGTATTGTAGCATATTCCTGAGTGCAAAGGAGCCTAATCCGGCCTGGTATTTCAGCCAACTCGAATCAAAGAAACTGCAAGGCTTCCTCCAGTCGCTGTGCGCTCATGATCTTCATGCCGGGAATTTTTTTGCGCGGCTTATTTCCCTTTGGGATGATGGCGCGTTTGAAGCCATGTTTAAAGGCTTCCTTGAGCCGTTCTTCGCCGTTCGGCACCGGGCGGATTTCACCCGCCAACCCGACTTCGCCAAAGACGATCAAGTCAGCCGGGTGAGGCTTGCTTCTAAAACTGGATAGCGCCGCCAGGATCAAGGGCAGGTCAGCTGCTGTTTCTGATATTTTCATGCCGCCTACGACATTGACGAAGACATCCTGGTCAAACATTGAAATGCCGCCATGGCGGTGCAATACCGCGAGCAGCATGGCGATGCGGTTTTGTTCCAGTCCCAATACCACGCGGCGCGCCTGTTGGCCGTGGCTGTCGTCCACCAGCGCCTGAACTTCTACCAGCAGTGGGCGGGTGCCTTCGCGAGTGACCATGATAATGCTGCCCGGAACCGGCGTTTCATGCCGGGAGAGAAAAATAGCGGATGGGTTGCTTACGCCGATCAAGCCCTTGTCGGTCATGGCGAATACGCCCAGTTCGTTGACGGCGCCAAAGCGGTTTTTGACGGCTCGCAGGATACGGTAACGTCCGCCAGGATCGCCTTCAAAATAGAGCACAGTATCCACCATGTGCTCCAGCACGCGCGGCCCGGCCAGCGTTCCTTCTTTGGTAACATGGCCAGCAATAAACAACGAGGTATTGGTTTGCTTGGCGAAGCGGGTCAGTCGAGCCGTGGCTTCTCGCACCTGTCCTACGGAGCCTGGGGCGGAGTTGAGTTCTTCGGTGTGAATGGTCTGGATTGAATCAATCACCATAACATCAGGCTTTTCCATGCTGGCGTGTTCGATAATGCGTTCAACGCAGGTTTCAGTAAGTAGCCGTAGTGGCTCCGTATTCAACTCCAGCCGTTTGGCGCGCATGGAAACCTGCTGCAGTGATTCCTCGCCCGTCACATACAGCGTGCGCAAATGTTCCAGACTGGAAAGCGTCTGGATCAGTATCGTGGATTTTCCGATGCCGGGATCGCCGCCAATGAGCGTCACCGATCCTTGAACCAGTCCTCCCCCCAGCACCCGGTCTAACTCGGATAGGCCAGTCGCTGTTCGTGGAACCTGTTTCAGGTTTATTTCATGGACGGACTTAATCTGGCTTATTTCGCCGGAATAGCTTTGAAAACGACTGGATTGAACGGCTTTTGATGATTTTTGCGCGCTTTGAGCCAACGATTCTTCCAGAGTGTTCCATGTGCCGCATTCATTGCATTGACCGCTCCATTTGCTGTGAATTGCGCCGCAACTGGTGCAACTAAATTGTGTTTTTATTTTCGCCATGTTTTTTTACGCCACCTGAATTCAAGCTGTGTTAATTGTCGTTATCCTTGGGTGAATTGCTGTCCTGTTTGATTTTTGGATAGATAATTAGCGTTTTGATTGCATTGTTGCGGGTTTTCCGGACTTCCATGGGGTAACCATTAATCAGGCTTGTGGTGCCAGGCGTTGGAATGGATTGCAAGTGTTCGAGCATCAGTCCGTTGATGGTTTTGGGGCCATCGGTGGGTAAATCAAGCTTGAATTGCCGGTTAAGTTCGCGGATGTGCATGGCCCCATCAACCCAGATTGAACCATCTTGCTTGATGACCGCATTAACTTCAAGATTGGAAGGAGAGCTGGTAAATTCGCCAACAATTTCCTCCAGAATATCCTGGAGCGTCACCAATCCCTGAATTTCGCCATATTCGTCAACCACGAGCGCAAGCCGTCGCTTGGCCTTCTGAAAATTAATCAATT
>JANTHA010000118.1 GCA_024762625.1 Thiotrichaceae bacterium | reverse complement strand
TTTAGTTTGTTAATCTGGTTGTCATTCCAGTTAAATTAAACATGCGATTAATCAGTGAACCAAAAAAAACCAAGCAGACCGCAGCGCTAGAAAGCCAGTGTTGCGGTTTTTTAATTTAGCTTTTGTTTGTTTTCAGTTTAACGTCAGTATAAATTCAATTATTTCAATTAAAAGAGCATGCCAGTGTCAAATCGTCGAGTTGTTGTTACCGGTCTTGGAATTGTCTCACCCGTTGGGTCAAGCATTGAAAAAGCCTGGAAAAATATAGTTGAGGGCAATAGCGGGATTGATTTAATTCCCGAATCTTTATTTGACTGCAGCGCATTCTCTGTGCGCATTGCCGGAAATGTGAAAGATTTTGATCCAGGCGATTATATTAAGCCCAAGGATCAACGTAAAATGGATCCGTTTATTCATTATGGAATAGGCGCGGGCACCGATGCGCTGAAAGATTCCGGCTTAGAGGTCAACGATGAAATTGCTGATCGCATTGGCGTTATCGTAGGCTCAGGCATTGGCGGCCTTAGCACCATCGAAAAGAATTATAAAGCCTTTATGGATGGCGGGCCGCGCAAGATTTCGCCATTTTTTGTGCCTAGCAGCATTATTAATATGGTGGCGGGTAATCTGTCCATCATGCATGGCCTGAAAGGGCATAATATGTCGCCGGTTTCAGCTTGTGCAACAGCAACGCATAGCATTGGAGACGCGATGCGCATGATCCAGTATGGCGATGCCGATTATATGCTGGCGGGCGGTGCAGAAATGGGTACCACACCATTGGGCATTGGCGGTTTTGCTGCTGCGCGCGCCTTGTCAACTCGAAATGACGACCCAACAGCAGCCAGTCGCCCCTGGGATAAGGATCGTGACGGTTTTGTACTTGGCGATGGCGCAGGCGTCATCGTACTGGAAGAATATGAAGCAGCCAAAGCGCGCGGCGCGGACATTTATTGCGAACTGGTAGGTTTCGGCATGAGCAGCGACGCCTATCATATGACATCGCCTTCAAAGGATGGCGAAGGCGCGGCGCGTTGTATGCAACATGCGCTAAAGGATGCAGGTCTTAATCCGGAAGACATCGATTACATCAATGCGCATGGCACCTCAACACCCGCTGGCGATGTTGCAGAAACCATGGCGGTTAAACGCGCGATGGGCGATCACGCCAAACAGCTGGCGGTTAGTTCAACCAAATCCATGACGGGGCATCTGCTCGGCGCAGCTGGCGGCATCGAAGCAATTTTCAGTGTTCTCGCCATTCGCGACCAGGTTCTTCCACCGACAATTAATCTCGAAAATCAGGATACTGAATGTGATCTGGATTATGTCGCCAATGAAGCGCGCAATGCCAGAATTGACATCACAATGAGCAATTCATTTGGTTTTGGCGGCACTAACGGCACCCTGATTTTCAAGAAAATCTGATTTCCACTCCCGAATAAAGTGGATTTTGTACTGGTCAATGGAAAATTAACGAATTCATTGCCCATATCTGACAGAGGCTTAAACTATGGCGATGGCGTTTTTGAAACCATTGCCGTTATCAAACAGCGTCCGCAGTTGATTGAAGAACACCTGGCGCGTCTCAACAAAGGCTGTGAAAAGCTGAGCATAACTGCGCCAGCCCCAGCCTTGCTAGTCAGTGAAATCAAGTCACTCTGTAAATCTGCTGATGATCAGGCGGTGCTCAAAATCATTATCACGCGCGGCAGCGGCGGCAGGGGCTATCGACCAGATAAGGATAGCAAACCAGCGCGCATCTTAACGCTGCACCCCTGGGGCGAACATATCTTTCACTACAGGGAGCAGGGCATCCGGCTTTCACTATGCGCCACACGCTTGTCGATTAATCCGGTGCTCGCCGGAATCAAACATCTGAACCGCCTTGAGCAGGTTCTCGCCAGCATTGAATTGTCGAATCATGTCCAGGAAGGTTTGATGCGCGATTATAATGATCATGTGATCGAAGGAACCATGAGCAATCTGTTTATAATCAGCACTGACAATGTCATTAAAACACCATCGCTTAAACAATGCGGCATTGATGGAATCATGCGCAGGCGACTGATTGACTGGCTTGCCACTCGTGAAAATAAAAGCGTAGAAGAAACAAGTCTAACGCTGGATGATCTCCATGAAGCAAAACACGTCATGATGACAAATTCCATCATCGGAATATGGCCGGTTGTGTATTTTGAAAAACAGCACTATGCCATACCGGATTTTGTTACGCGGTTTAATCGTTCCATCATAAATAAACTGGATTAACATCGACTTTTTATGCGTTTTTTAATCAAAATATTTATTCCGTTGATCTTTATCCTGCTGGCGGGCTTTGGCTATTACGCCTTTACCGAGTTTGATCAATTCAGGCGGCAAGCACTGACGCAGGATGTCGCCAGTTTTGAAATCAAAAAAGGCAGCAGCATTCGCAAGGTCGCCAGGGAACTGAAAAACCGTAATATTATTCAGTCCGCTATCTTGTTTACTATTCTGGCCAAATTAAACAAACAGGATACTAAAATCAAGGCGGGCGAATACACGCTTGAGGCGGGCATGACGCCGGAGCAAATACTGGAAAAATTTAGTAAAGGAAAAACGCTCCAGTACCAGACCCGGATTCTGGAAGGAAAACAGTTCAAGGATATAATCAAGACCATTCGCGCTGACAAAAACCTGGTGCAAACGCTCAGTGACAGCGATTATCAGCATATCATGCAAAAGCTGAAAACGGATTATAAACAATACCCGCCGGAAGGCCTGTTTTTGCCCGATACCTACTCCCATCCCAGAGGCGCTACCGATTTGCAATTTTTGCAACGCAGTCACGATGTTATGATCAAATTCATCAATGCAAAATGGAAAAACCGACGCAAGTTCAAAGGAATCAACACGCCTTACGATGCGCTGATACTGGCTTCAATTGTGGAGAAAGAGACAGGCCATCCTGAAGACAGGAAAAAAATCGCGCGGGTTTTTTTAAATCGCCTGAAAAAAGGGATGCTGCTGCAGACTGATCCTACCGTGATTTATGGCATGGGTGATAAATATCAGGGCAATATCCGTAAAAAAGACCTGAAACAGGATACGCCCTATAATACCTATACCCGCAAAGGGCTGCCGCCAACGCCTATCGCAACGCCCAGTAAGGCGTCGATTGAAGCTGTTTTTGATCCGGCGGATGGCGACATGCTCTATTTTGTGGCCAAGGGAAAAGATGGCGCTTCGCATTTCTCCAGAACCTATGCCGAACATAAAAAAGCAGTGATTAAATATTTGCTTGGCGGCAATGCGAAACGCTATAAAGGGAATAATGGGAATAATGGGAATAATGGGAATAAAGACAATCAATGAATGGTAAACAAACAGCTGAGGGCGTCTTTATCACCTTTGAAGGCGTGGAAGGCGCGGGTAAGACCACCAATATCGAATTTATCGCTAATATCATTGGCGAGGCCGGCAAACAGATTGTCCTGACGCGTGAACCTGGCGGCACCCAGGTCGGGGAAGCCATTCGCGATATACTGTTGTCGAAAGAATTGCCCGAAATGCACCACGATACCGAATTGTTGTTGATGTTCGCGGCGCGCGCCGAGCATCTGCAACGCGTTATTATCCCTGCTTTGAAGCAGGGTAAATGGGTGTTATGCGATCGCTTTACCGATGCCAGCTATGCCTATCAGGGAGCAGGGCGGGGAATTAATCTGAAACGCATTGAACAACTGGAAAACTGGGTGCAGGGTGATTTAAGACCCGATGTTACCTTTCTTTTTGATCTGGACGCAGAAACCGGACTGGCTCGCGCCAGAAAACGCGGTGAAACAGACCGCTTTGAACAACAAGAACTGGACTTTTTCAATAAGGTGCGTGAGCAATATCTGAATTTGGCTAAACAGCATCCGCAACGCTTCCGGATTATTCATGCGCAGCATGATTTGCCTACCGTTCAACGGCAAATTAGCCAGGAACTGGACAAGATACTTAACGCTCGCTCATGAGCGCTTTGACATTGAGTTAAACAAGCGATGCGCAAGGTGAAATAACATGACAACAAACGGAATTTATTCCTGGCATGAGAAAAGCTGGCGACATGCAATCCATGCGCGACGCACAGGCCATTTACCTCATGCACTGTTGTTAAGCGGCGAGCCACAAACAGGAAAACGGCGCTTTGCCAACCGCCTGGTGAAATCATTATTATGCGAATCTCCGATTCTTGCTGAGTCCGGATCCACGCAAGCACAAGGCGCCTGTGGTCAGTGCCACAGCTGTAAGACCTATGAATCAGGCGCTAATCCTGATTATCTTCAGGTAGATTTGGCCGAAGATAAACAACAAATCAGCGTCGATCAGATTCGCGCCATGAATGACTTTCTGAATTTGAGCCGGAGTTTCAAGGGACAGCGAGTGGTGCTTGTAAGCGAAGCAGAACGCATGAGTCTGAATGCAGCCAATAGCCTGTTAAAATCACTGGAAGAACCGGCGGATAATAGCGTTATTATTTTATTAACATCGCAAATATCATCCTTGCTGGCAACCATTCGAAGCCGCTGTCAGATCATGCTTTTACCAACGCCTGACAGGAAACAAATACTAGACTGGTTAAAAAACCATCCGGAAAATAATAAGATAGACCCTTCTGATATCCATAAAAACATACAACATGCGATTCAATTATCACAGGGAAGACCATTAGCCGCTTTGGATCTACTGACATCCAATAAGGAAATAATCGCCAACAGGGCGGCGCTTTTAAAAGATATTGTAGAAATCGTCATGGAACATATTTCGCTCGTTGACGTGGCCAAAAAATGGCAAAAACATGAAAGGGAGGCCTTGTTGAACTGGCAACTTGATTGGGTTCAGCAACTCCTTAAGTTTGACGTTTTATCTGTAATAAAGACCGGTGAAGAAACCGGACACCAATCGTTGGACGAAAGCAGGGCGCTTGAAACGCTTCGAGAAAATATATTTAGTCCGCAACTCTGGGGTTTGTATGACCATTTGTTAAGGCAGAAACAACTTATCCATACGTCTGTTAATCCTCTGATTTTTATTGAGAACATGTTAGTCTTATGGCTGCAAGCAAAACACTGTCAATAATATAAAAATATAAAAACATGAACACTCAAGCCAATACCGCTGCAAACGCCAGTGAAACGAACACGAACACAAACCAGGCCAGTAACCCTGAGAAAAAAATTCCGGAAAGGGTTGTATTGAAACTCCCGCTCAAGGATGAAGCAGCGCTTCATGCCAGCTTTATGCCATTTATCAAGGATGGCGGCTTATTTGCGCCAACAAATAATGAGAATTTTCGATTTGGCGATGAAGTGATTATCGCCATGCATTTATTATCCACGGATAAAAAACTCGCAATACCTGGCAAGGTCGTCTGGATATCGCCTAAAACAGGTGAAAATGGCAATCCCGGCGTTGGAGTCCGCTTTACGGGCAACACCAAGGCAAAAGTCAAACTGGTTATCCAGACCATGTTAGGCAATCGCGCCAATATTCCGGCGCTGAATCGTGTTTATTAGAGGCGCATTTAAGTCGCTATATACGTCGCTAAATTCGCTATAAATGGTATCATGCGGCATATTCTAAACGACGGTTTTACGATATGCTTACTGATTCTCATTGTCACCTGGATAAAATCAAACTTGAGCCATTTGCAAATGATTTTTCGACGCTTGTGGAGAAGGCTCATGAATCCAACGTCAAACAGATGCTTTGCGTCTGCATCGATACCGAACATTTTCAGGATGTTTTAAAACCAGCCCAGCAGTATCCGCACATCCATTGTTCAGTCGGCGTCCATCCAACGCACAAGGATTCTCATGCGCCTACCATGGATGAGCTGGTTGAACTCGCGCAACACAAGGAGGTCATCGCTATTGGCGAAACCGGACTTGATTATTTTCGTAGTAAAAAAGATGATGACATGGGTTGGCAACATGACTTGTTCAGAACCCATATCCGCGCAGCCATAGAAACAAAAAAACCACTGATTATTCACACACGTTCCGCAAAGGAAGACACGCTGAAAATACTTGCAGAAGAACAAGCTGATAAAGTTGGCGGTGTGATGCATTGTTTTGCTGAAGACTGGGAAACGGCGGAAAAAGCAATGGAGCTCAATTTTTATATTTCTTTTTCGGGTATTGTCACATTCAACAGCGCCAGGGAATTGCAGAATGTTGCAAAACGCGTACCCGGCGACAAATATCTGATAGAAACGGATTCACCCTGGTTGGCGCCTACGCCAAAACGCGGTAAACCGAATCAACCCGCCTATGTAAAATATGTCGCGGAAAAAATGGCGGAACTTCGCGATTGCAGCTTTGAACAGATAGCAAAAGAATCCACTGATAATTTTAACCGTTTGTTTAAGTTGTAGCTCTACATTGTAGCTAAGTAGCGCTTTTAAGCGGTTTTTTACAGGTTTCATAAGTCACAATCTGAATACGCCTTGCCACTATACTATGCGCATAATATATATTATGTTAAATAGTAATTCATTCTGAAATTTGTATTTTACAACTGTATTAGCTGCCTACCTCCTCCTCATATTTTTGCAGTCAGTGCGTCGTCACAGGCTGTTGAAATTCTACTTAGACGGCACGGCACAATACTGCGTTAAAATAAACCTC
>JANTHA010000117.1 GCA_024762625.1 Thiotrichaceae bacterium | reverse complement strand
TGATCGTTTTCGCGCCCAGGCGACCAAGGCGAAACAGGCGCAAAGCCGTTTAAAGGCCCTCGGGCGCATGGAGCAAATTTCAGCGGCGCAAATTGATTCGCCGTTTCATTTTCAATTCTTCACGCCTGAAAAACTGCCGGAACGATTGCTAAATATCGTGGATGTCACCATTGGCTATGGAGAAACGGTGGTTGTAGATCAGTTAAAAATACAACTCATGCCGGGGCAGCGTATTGGTCTAATCGGGCCGAATGGCGCAGGAAAGTCAACCCTGATCAAATTTCTGGCCGGGAAACTGAAAGCTTTGAAAGGGGAGGCCTGGCAGGCGCAGGATTTGAAGATTGGCTATTTTGCACAGCACCAATTGGAGCAGCTAAATCCGGATTTGTCCGCACTGGAGCAGTTGCGCGCATTGGATAAAGTAGCCAGGGAGCAGGATCTGCGGAATTATCTGGGAGGTTTCGGCTTTCGCGGGGAGCGTGTGGATGAGCCGGTCAGGCCGTTCTCCGGCGGAGAGAAAGCCCGTCTGGTGCTAGCTTTGCTCGTGTATCAGAGGCCCAATCTGTTATTGCTGGATGAGCCAACCAACCATCTGGATTTGCAAATGCGCCACGCCTTGAGTGTTGCCTTGCAGGATTTTGAGGGCGCAATGGTGATTGTTTCGCATGACCGGCATTTGCTCAAAACGGTTACCGATGAATTAATCATGGTGCATGATGGCAAGGCCGAAGCCTTTAACGGCGATCTGGATGATTATGCAGCCTATATTGCTGACGCGCTTAAGCAAAGCAATTTAACGGCGTTTGAAAATAAAACCACAAGACAGGAACCTTCCAGGAAAGAACAGCGTCAGCAAGAAGCGGCGCGCAGAAAACAATTACAGCCTTTGCGCAGACAATTAAAAGAGCTGGAAAAACAGTTGGATGACTTGAGTGAAAAACAGGCTAAACTTGAAGGTTTTCTCGCTGACCCGGATAATTATCTGGATCAAAATAAGCAGCAGCTCAAGAAAAGGTTGTTGGAAAAAAGCAAGGTGGATAAACAATTGGAAGACGTAGAAATGCGCTGGATGGAAATAGGCGAAGCCTATGAAGCCGGGCTTGCTGACCAGCCGGAGGAGGTTTTATGAATGAAGCGATGTTAATCTGGAGCGTATTGTTTGGCGGCATCGGGATTGGTTTTTTTACTTACGGTCGTCGCCAAAAAGCGATTGTTCCACTTTTAACGGGTTTGGCGTTGATTGCTTTTCCCTACTTTATGCCAAATTTAACAATGCTTCTTGTTGTGGGCGCGGCGTTGA
This sequence comes from Thiotrichaceae bacterium, assembly GCA_024762625.1. GTDB lineage: Bacteria > Pseudomonadota > Gammaproteobacteria > Thiotrichales > Thiotrichaceae > Cocleimonas. The sequence continues at coordinate 5,393 of JANTHA010000117.1, read as the reverse complement.
TTGTGCTGCCTTATTTTATAAGGTTATGATATTCATGAAGGATGATTGAATCATCATGTTTTTTCGAAGGGTTGTTAGATAAAAACGAGGCTTGTCTTAGTATTGATTTTAGAGGCTCAGGCCTCATTATGATAAACTGACAAACAAATTTTTATTATTTCTGGAGAATTGAATGAGTCAACTTGATATGAGCACGGGTCGTATCGTCGCAAATGCGTCTGAAACGGAGCGCGCCAATTTTATTAAACGAACCTATGTGCATCTTGCTGGCGCCATTGCCGCCTTTGCATTGATCGAGACTATCCTGATTCAATCGGGAGTCGCTAATTCATTTATGGGAATGCTTGCAGGAAGCAAGTGGAGCTGGTTGATTGTGCTGGGCGCATTTATGCTGGTTTCAACAGTCGCCAATAACTGGGCGCATTCCGGGATTTCACGTGAAAAGCAATATATGGGGTTGGGGCTTTTCGTGGTCGCTGAAGCGATTATTTTTATGCCGTTGATTTATATGGCCCTGATGCGCGATAGTAGCGGCACCTTATTGCAAAATGCCGCTATTGTGACAGGCGCATTGGTCGCAGGTCTGACTTTCACTGCATTTTCAACAAAGATCAACTTCTCGTTTATGGGGCGTTTTTTGATGATTGGCGGTTTCATTGCCATGGGACTTATTGTGGCCAGTATTTTGTTCGGTTTCAATCTGGGGCTTTGGTTTTCTGGCGGAATGATACTGTTCGCGGCGGCTTCCGTGCTTTATAGCACCTCGAATATTATTCATGAGTATAATACAGAACAACATGTGGCGGCTTCTCTTGCCTTGTTCTCGAGTGTTGGTTTGTTATTCTGGTACATACTTCAGTTTATGATGAGTCTTGCTGGTGATGATTAACAATTTCTCAGGCATTTGCCTGTTTTAAATTTCACATAAAAAACCCGTGATTTTATACATGTCACGGGTTTTTTGTTTCCGGTTTTGAAAAACGCACTTTTTTATAGTGGTCGGAGCTGAGTAATTTAGCCTAAAATAACCAGTCTTGTAGTTAAACTGCGACTTTCTCTTTAGCCTTTAAGGCAAGGCGTTTGATTCTGCGTCTATCCATTGTAAGACGCCATTTTTTGAGTAGTTTTTTAAGCTCATCAATATCAATTGGCTTGCTTAAGTAGTCATCCATTCCGGCTTTCTTGCATTTGGCGACATCATCAATCATTGCATTTGCAGTGAAGGCAATAATTGGAATATTGCTGTTAACATGGGAAGCCGGAAATTTGCGGATTGTTCTGCTGGCTTCATATCCGTCCATTTCGGGCATTTGGCAGTCCATCAATACCAGGTCAAAGATTTCCTTGTTGACTGCATCCAGCGCTTCCTTGCCATTGGCGACGAGGGTGGATTTATAACCTAGTTTTTGCAAAATCACGGTGGCGACTTTCTGATTCACGCGATTGTCTTCAGCCAGCAAAATATGGTATTTCTGTTTGGGCGGCTCAGCACCAGAATGCTCGCTTAGCTGGTTTTTATGCAATAGCTTCCCCTCTTGCGTTATTTCTCGCCGCTTCGATGATGCTGTGTTGTTTTTCCTGTCTGGAGTAAATTTCTCCAGCAATAATTTGATCGCTGTGTACTTGATGGGTTTTTCTATCATGCGCACATTGACGCCCAGCTGCAGTTGTTCCAATTTGGCGTATTGTTCGCTTCTTGCTGTTAATACGATTTGCATACTGGTTTTCTCACGGATTGTATCCAGAATCGAGGTAATGCCTATTGGATGATCCACATCGGCATAGATTGCATCCGCATCCAGCACCAGCATATCGTATTGATGATGCTCCAGATGGGAAAGAAACTGGTTCAGCGTAGCGACCATATCAGGTTGCATGCCCCATTGTTTCATTTGCTTTTCATAATATTGATGCAGCATATGCGCTGAACACATCATCAAAACCTGTATGTCCGCATGGATATATTCATTCAGGGTGCGGTTTTTTGCGGTTTTTTTGTCCATCGCATTATTGTTAATGCTTGTATTGTTTGCGGTATCCGATACATTGTTTTTTATCGTAAACCAGAAAGTGGAGCCGGCGCCCGGCATGCTTTGCACCCCGATGTTACCGCCCAAAAGGCCCGTTAATTGTTTGCAGATTGCCAGCCCCAGGCCGGTGCCGCCATGTTCTCGCGTGCTCGAAGAATCAATCTGGGAGAATGAATCAAACAGTGTATGTTGCTGATCTACTGGGATACCAGGTCCGGTGTCTCTGACCTCAAAGCGCAACAGATTGTTGTTGTCCATGGAAATATGCAGGGTGACATGACCGTAATCGGTAAATTTGAGCGCATTGTTAAGCAGGTTAATCAGTATCTGGCGCAGTCTTCCGGAATCGGAGTAAATTATTTCCGGAACCCTGGCATCGACAAAGAACGCAATGTCCAGATATTTTTTGTCTGTGGCGCGGTCGACCAGTTCGATGACTGCCTCAATAATTGGCAGCAGCTTGAAACGCGAATTCTTGATATCCAGTTTGCCAGCTTCTATTTTTGAAAAATCCAGCACATCATTAATGATTACCAGCAAGGATTCCGCGCTTTCCTTGACAGTTTCAGCCAGACTGCGTTGTTCCTTGTTGAGTCTGGATTCCAGCAGCATCTGGGTCATGCCAAGTACGCCATTCATCGGCGTGCGTATTTCATGACTCATGTTTGCAAGGAAATCCGATTTTAGCTGGGCTGATTCAAGCGCCGCTTTATGCGCGGCTTCTGTCGCCAGCTGGGTTTTGCGGCGATGCGTGATGTCGCGGATTGTGCCAGTGAACACGATCTCGTCGCCTACCTGGGTGTCATTTACCGACAGCTCTATTGGGAAAATTTCGCCATTACGTCTTTTGGCATACAGTTCACGGCGTTTCCCCATGATGTTCTTTTTCCCTGACTTTACATATTTTTCAAGATAGGCGTCATGAAGCGCCGCATGTTTCTCTGTCATCAGCATGCTGATATTGTTGCCAATCACATCAGATGGCTGGTAGCCAAAGATTTTTTTAATTGCTTCATTGCATTCCTGAACGATGCCTGACTTGTTGATCACGACTATAACCTCACCGACCGAGTTGACAATCGCGCGGGTCTTTAATTCACTACTTTTCAACGCATGGCTGATCTGTTTACGTTTGCGGATTTCCTCGACCAGTTTGCTATTGTCGCGTTCCGAAGCCGCGATTGATTGATGTGCAAGCTTTATCGAACGGCTCATTTTTCTGATCACCACGAACAACAGGCTGATGATGGATAAAATGATTGCCAACATCATCAGAAACGCGTTTTTTAACGCTATTTCGGTATTTTCCAAAAAATTGCCGACAGGGCGGGATACTTCCAGCACGCCGCGTACATCGCCCACTTTCCAGTTCTTTTTGGCGGAGCCGGGATAGTTGTTATGGCATTTAACACAACCTGGCTTCATCACATCCGCACGGGCATAGCGCAGCACTTTCCTGCCGTTCATTGAGTCAAGCGAATACACTGGTTGTTGCGGGTTTTTTCTTAATGAATTCAGTGCAAATTTTTCAAATGCATCCAGTTCTTTCTCCTTGCGCCAGCTAAAGGGTTTATCGCTATAAAGCCGCACCGAAAATTCATCCTGTTTGGGCGTAATATAGCTTGAAAAGTCCTTGATAAATGTTGCTGGCAGGGGCAACGTATTTTTTTTGTGTTTATAATCGTGAGAAACAACCATACCTTGCCGCTTCACTTTTGGCAGAATCACTTTGCCATAAAAATTGCGAAAATTAAGCATTGTGTCAGACATTTGAGTGACTTCATGCTTGAGCGTCTGGTCGCTGATATCGCGGACTTTTTCATAGGTTATCTTTAATACGACCGCCAGTCCCAGGATCAGCACAAAAGCGATGCCGATCACGAAATAATGTGTGAAAAACAGATCCAGCCGAGTCATTTTAGGAGGCGTTTTATCACTTCCCAACAATTTACCGGTAGGGACTTTGCGTCTCGCTTTGGGGGTAATGCCCGATCCTGATTTTTTGTTTTTTTTATTTATCATCTTTTGGGTGCTTTAATAATTACAGTTCATCCATGAAATGCGTTCTAAAATACGAAATGAGTCCAGCGGTTGATGAGTCATGCGCCTTTTGAACCATCATCGGGTCGCTTTCCGGTATTTCTTCCAATATGTTTTCAGCCAGTTTTTTACCCAGCTCGACTCCCCATTGGTCAAACGAGTTAATATTCCAGATCACGCCTTGAACAAACACTTTATGTTCGTAAAGCGCGACCAGCATTCCCATGGAATATGGGGTGATATGATCAAACAGAAACATGTTGGAGGGCACATTACCTTCAAACGTACGATAAGGTATCGTTGATTTTTCCTGTTCACCGGTTTCGGACTGCACTTGTTCTAATGTTTTTCCAAGCATGAAGGCTTCTGATTGTGCAATCATATTGGAAACTAAACGGAGTTGATGTCCTGGTAGTGAGTAACTGCTGTTTACTGCGCCTATGAAATCTATCGGAACCAGGTTGCTGCCTTGATGAAGCAGCTGGAAAAAGGCATGTTGTCCATTAATACCGCTGGATCCCCAGATAATTGGTCCTGTTTCATAATCGGTGGATGCGCCGTTCCACTCAACTGACTTGCCATTGCTTTCCATGTCTAGCTGCTGAAGAAAACTGGGGAATTGTTCTAGCAAGTGGTCATAAGGCAGGATGGCAAGTGAGTTTGCTTTTAAGAAGTTGCGATTCCATATTCCGATTAAGGCCATTAAAATCGGGATGTTTTTTTCGTAGGGCGTATTCAGGAAATGCTGGTCTGCATTATAACCTCCTTCACGAATTGCGTTGAAATGAGTCATTCCAATGCCTAACGCAAGAGGTAGTCCTACAGAAGACCATAGTGAATAGCGGCCTCCCACCCAGTCCCAGAATTCGAATATATTGTCCTGAGATATGCCAAATTTAATGACTTCTTCTTTGTTGGCGGATATGGCTATGAAGTGTTTTTCGATATGTTTTTTCTTTTGGGCGTTGCGTAGAAACCACTCACGGGCAGTATGTGCGTTTTGCATGGTTTCCTGTGTCTTGAAGGTTTTGGACGCAATGGTAAACAGGGTTGTTTCGGGATTTATGTTTCCCAGATGTGAAGCGAGGTCGGAGCCATCCAGACTGGATACAAATTTAACCGTGATGCCGGGCGTATGATAGGGCTGAAGTGCGTGATAAAGCATCTTTGGGCCTAAATCGGAACCGCCAATCCCAATATTGATAACGGTGTCAATCGGTTTTCCGGTATATCCTGTCCATTCTTCAGAGTGAATTGCATCAACGAATCGGGACATTTTTTTCAGGCTGTCATCTATTTGTGTTTTTATGTTGATATTGTCAA
>JANTHA010000116.1 GCA_024762625.1 Thiotrichaceae bacterium | reverse complement strand
TAAACCCGCTATGTATTAGTATAGACTAATATATTAATATTATTTAAGGCGTTTGTCATTAACAATCATCAAATCAAACAATTACTTTTTGAGATTTAAAATAATTTGAACGTTTTCATAAAAATATTTTTTTCTTTGACGCCTATACAAGCCAGGTATATTAAATTATATTAATACGCTAATATTACTTAAGCACCCTGAAACATGATTCAATTTGTCATCAAAAAAATAAAAAACTATGTGCTGATTATGGCGTTCGCCGCTCCAGTGATCATGTTTATTTCGCTAATCACCGAAACCCAATCAAGGCTTCATGAAAACCTGGATAAAGCCGACGTCGATGTAATCTATATTGATAATTTTCCAATCAAACATGGCTATCTAACATCCGGCTACGGTATGCGAACAGACCCCTTTAATGGCAGGCGAAGAATGCATCGGGGAATTGATATCGCCGCTCCAAAAGGTTCAAGCATACACCCCTTGGGTAAAGGTACCGTGGTTTTTGTGGGAAGAAAGGCCGGTTATGGCAAAACAGTAGAAATTCTGCATGGAAATACCATTATTAGCCGTTACTGCCATCTCAAAAAAGCGCTGGTAAAAAAAGGTCAGAAAGTTGGGACTGAAAACATCATTGCCCAGGTCGGTAATTCAGGTCGTTCTACAGGGCCTCATCTACACCTTGAAATTACCATCAACGGAGAAACAGTTGATCCTCAAACATTTCTCATTGGAAGCCTCGCCAGCAGATAAAATACAGGGTAGGCATGAATGGATGAGTGCGCTAGCTGCGCTAAGCAAAACCAGCTCAGACTTGCAAAAAAAAGGCGTCCCATTGCTGAGACGCCAACCGCTAGGAGGGTATGTATCGCCTGCTCCCAATACTCGCTATACCCATAAAAAGCATTGCAACGAACAGGCAATATTAGTATATCGTTATTATCTTCTGTGGCAAGTCTTTTTTATTTTCTTACGCGCGCCTCACCCTGTCTTGCCTGAAATCTTACTGATACCTTTATCTAATCGGACTTACATAACAGTAGATAAGAGTAGATAGTAATAAATAACGAACGATAAAACCCGGCGCTCAGACTCGATATGATGTTATTGAGAATGGTATTGTGGTTGATAAGCACGCAATGGTTGATAACGTTGATCAGATGGATAAGATGGATTTTGGCGATATCTGGGCTGCTGAAGATCGCGCTGACTACCTACGACTGCGCCCGCTGCGCCGCCCACTACCGCGCCAATTGCTGCGCGATTATCATGATGATTTACAGTGGACTTGCCTATTGCGGCCCCGGCCAGCGCGCCTATCAAGGCTCCATTTCCCGCATTGCTTGAACAAGCGCTCAAACTGATCAACATGATGATAGAAATCGCCGCCAGACCATTCCTTTTATTTAACGCTTTCATTGACCCTTTCATGGTAAATTCCTTCATTCACTGAATGGATAGATTTCTTAAATTATCGTTTTAATCCCTATAATAATTGGGATTATTAATATGATAATAGTTCAATTTTGCAATTTTATCTCGCCTTGTTCGCATGCCTGAATAATAACCAACAGGAATACTATGATATATATCATCGACGGCTAAAATCAGTTAGGTTTAAGCCTTGTACTTATGGCAGAATACCCCGTTCATCAAATCTTTCGAGGCGATTCAAATAATTCAATGACTGAATACCTGTTAATCATCGTCGGCACAGTCTGGGTAAACAATATTGTGCTTTCCCAGTTCCTGGGTTTGTGTCCTTTCATGGGAGTTTCGCGTAAGCTGGAAACCGCCATGGGCATGGGTTTGGCGACAACCTTTGTGTTAACGCTGTCATCCATTAGCAGTTATCTCGTTTATGAATATCTGCTCGCGCCATTCGGACTTGAATATTTACGCACCATCAGTTTTATTCTGGTGATTGCAGCAATTGTTGGCTTCACCGAACTGGTAATACACAAAACCAGTCCGCTGCTCCACAATGTATTGGGCATTTACCTGCCACTGATCACCACCAACTGCGCTGTACTGGGTGTTGCATTACTGAATACGCAACAATCGCACAATTTTATCGAATCAGCCCTGTACGGCTTCGGTTCCGCCATCGGGTTTACACTGGTTCTGGTTCTGTTTGCAGCAATGCGCGAACGAATCAGGGCGTCTGACGTACCCGAAACATTCAGGGGAAGCGCAATAGCAATGATCACAGCCGGTCTGATGGCTCTGGCTTTTATGGGTTTCAGCGGGTTAATCAAAACGGTATGAGTTCTATATTACTGGCAATACTCGTTCTGGTCGGGCTTGCAATCGTATTTGGCATGATTCTCGGCTATGCATCCGTCAAATTCAAGGTTGAAGGCGACCCCCTGGCTGATCAGATTGACAGTCTGCTGCCACAGACCCAGTGTGGTCAGTGCGGTTACCCAGGCTGCCGCCCCTATGCAGAAGCGATTGCAACAGGAGAAGCACCCATTAACAAGTGCCCTCCTGGCGGCGAAGCGACCATGCACGCGCTTGCCGATCTGCTTGATGTCGAACCGCTCGAAATGGATAAAGAGGCAGGCGAACAACCCGAGGTTCCCGAAGTCGCCTACATCATTGAGAAAGATTGCATTGGCTGTACGCTGTGCATCCAGGCCTGTCCTGTTGATGCAATTGTCGGCGCTCCCAAGCACATGCATACAGTCATCGAATCCGAATGTACGGGTTGTGAATTGTGCCTGCCGCCCTGCCCGGTAGATTGCATTATCATGAAACAACGCAAGACCACGGTGGATAACTGGAAATGGAAAGAACCGACCACAATCGAAAAAACATACACGACCAGGCCCATGCCAAACGATGCTGAAACAGAGGCGGCCGCATGAGGAAAATCTGGCCGATTCATGGCGGCGTTCACCCGCCTTTTCACAAAACCGAGTCCACTTCCCGGTCGATCGGCGATGCCGGGATACCGCCCCAGCTGATTGTCTCAATGCATCAACACGCTGGCGCTCCAGCCGAGCCGATTGTCCACCCAGGCGACTATGTTTACAAGGGTCAGATCATTGCACAGGCGCTCAAAAACCGGATCAGCGCCAATATTCATGCGCCCAGTTCAGGCATTGTCGCCGCCATCGAAGAACGCACCCTCCCCCACCCTTCCAACCTGGCGGGCGAATGCATCGTAATTGATACTGACCACAAAGATGAATGGGGCAAGACAGCCGAAACAGGCAAACTTGAAGCTATTCCGGATTATAAAAACGCTGAACCCGATCTGTTAATGGAGCGTATTCAGCAAACCGGCATTGTCGGACTCGGTGGAGCCGTCTTTCCAACCGCGGTCAAAATGGCCGGAGCCAGGCAGAACCCTATCAAGACATTCATCATCAATGGCGCCGAATGCGAACCTTACATCACCTGCGATGACATGCTGATGAGAGAACGCAGCGCCGAGATTGTCAAAGGAATCCAGATCGTACAGCATCTTGTCAAACCGGATGAATGCCTGATAGGCATTGAGGATAACAAGCCCGAAGCGATCAAAACGATGAGCGAGGCCTGCAAAAACGTACCCGGCATTGAAGTGGTCGCGATACCTACAATCTATCCGAGCGGCGATATCAAACAACTGATTAAAATTCTCACCGGCATTGAAATCCCTGCGGGCACGCGCTCGGTCAATTCAGGCATTTTGGGACAAAACATCGGTACTGTCTACAGCATTTATCAGGCTGTCGTCGAGGGCAAGCCGGTTGTCTCCAGAATTACGACCGTGACCGGAAATGGCGTACAGCATCCGCGCAATTTTGAAGCATTGATCGGCTCGCCATTTGCATGGCTTGCCGAACAGGCCGGTGGTTATACAAAAATGGCCGAGCGTTTGATCATGGGCGGTCCAATGATGGGATTTGCATTGAAAGATGATGCAATTCCAATCGTCAAGGCGACCAACTGCGCATTGTTTATTTCATCGACTTCGCTGCATGAATCAAATTCATCCTATTCTGATCAGCCAACCATGCCCTGCATTCGCTGCAGCAAATGCATGGATGCATGCCCGGTCAACCTGTTGCCACAGCAAATGTACTGGCATATTCGCGCAAAAGATATGGAGAAGGCCCAGGCTCATCATTTAAAGGACTGTATTGAATGCGGCTGTTGTAGTTATGTCTGTCCCAGCCATATACCTCTGGTTGATTATTACCGCTTTGCCAAAGCCGAAATACGGGATCAGCAGGAAGCACAAAAAAAGGCTGATCTTGCGCGTGAACGGCATGAATTTTTACTCTATCGGAAAGAACGCGAAAAACGCGAACGCGAAGCCAAGCGGGCGGCGCATAAAGCCGCCTTGCAGAAAAAAAAGGAAGCAGCGGCCAGGGCAAAAGCACAGGGTCAGACAACAAACACAGATAAATCAGATGATGACAAGGCCGACGCCATAAAAGCGGCTGTCGCACGCGCCCAGGCAAAAAAACTGGCCAGGCAACAACAAAATAGTGCTGACAAGCATTCCACCAGCGATCAGACAAGCACTGAAACTGCTAAAGAATAAACCCCGACACAGCTATTGAAAGCCAGTATGCAATTTAAAACAGACACATCACCCTTCTTTTTCAGTACCAGCAATGTCAACACACTGATGTTACAGGTCTTGCTCGCGCTAATGCCAGGTACGCTTGTCATGATGTATTTTTTTGGCTGGGGCGTCCTGTTTAATATCGTGCTCGCCATCGTCTTTGCCGTGACGCTTGAAGCAATCGCACTTTATTTGCGCAAAAGGCCTGTTATCACCTTTCTTGGCGATTTCAGCGCCATTGTGACCGCCTGGCTACTGGCATTGACGCTCCCTCCACTGATGCCCTGGTGGATTGTTTTCATTGGCGTTTTCTTCGCCATTATCATCGCCAAGCATTTGTACGGCGGGCTCGGTTATAACCCGTTCAATCCCGCCATGGTAGGCTTCGCCGTACTGATCATTTCATTTCCGTTTGAAATGACCCAATGGATACAACCGCAATCACCGGGGCACCAGCTCTATGGTTTTATCGATTCGCTCAAGATGGTTCTAAACGCTGCAAACACGCCAGACTGGGATGCAATCACCATGGCGACTCCGCTGGATGAAGTCAAGACAGGTCTTCGCTCCGGCCAGCACTATGAGCAAATTATCAAACAGTCCCCCTATCTTCAGAATGAACTGCAAAACACCTGGCTTTACAGCAGTCTGGCGTTTCTTCTTGGCGGATTATGGCTTTTATATAAAAAAGTGATAGATTGGCGCATTCCGGTTGCCCTGCTGACGACGCTCGCAGGCATGTCGTTCATGTTTCATCTTTACGATAGCGACCAGTATGGTTCTACCCTGCTTCACCTGTTTAGCGGCGCCGCCATGCTCGGCGCATTCTTTATTGCCACTGACCCGGTTTCAGCCAGCACCACGCCTTTGGGAAAACTGTTTTATGGCGCCAGCATAGGCTTTTTCATTTATGTGATTCGCACCTGGGGCAACTACCCGGATGCAGTCGCCTTTTCGGTTTTAATCATGAATATGGCCGTCCCGATGATTGATTACTACACCCAGCCAAGGGTGCTGGGTTACAAAAGCGCCCTTGTTCCGAAAAAAGAATCACGGAACACTAAACAATGAAAAAACACATACAGGCAATGCAGAAAGCCGGTCTATCATTGGCCTTTTTTGCTTTTGTAAGCGTTCTGTTTGTAGCGGTCACTGATCAGCTGACCAAAGACAGAATTGCACAAAACAAAAGACAGATGCTACTCAGCGCGCTCAATCAGGTTGTACCCGAAAACCGCTATGATAATGACTTGATTAACGACAGGATTATTCTAAAATCAGAGCAAAGCGGTTTTGAACGCGACGCGCCGGTTTATTTCGCCACCAAAAATGGCAAACTGGTTGCTGCAATCTTTGAAGTAACAACACTCAAAGGCTACGGCGGCGCAATCAAAATACTCATCGGGATCAACGCCAATACCCAATCTACTGCGCTACATGCAACTGCTGCGCAACATACAATTGCCGGCGTAAGAGTCATTGAACACACTGAAACACCCGGCCTCGGCGACCGCATGGAGGCAAACAAAAGCGACTGGGTTCTTTCATTTAATGACAAATATATCGGAGATCCGCCCTTGAGCGGCTGGTATGTAAAAAAAGATGGCGGTCAGTTTGACCAGTTTACTGGCGCCACCATTACACCACGCGCCATCGTTAACGCGGTTAGAACGACGCTGCTCTATGCGTCTGACCATTTACAACAACTGTATGATTCTAGTCTCAAAAACCGAACTGACAGCCATAATCAAGCAACCGGACAGGTAAAGCCATGAACCATCAGACCAGCACCGCCAGCAATCAGCCAGACAATGCCAGCGTCACGATTGATTCGCCGCCCGCGCCGATTGAAGGCGGCGCCTGTAGTAGTAATGACTGCCGCGAAATCATCATGGATGGTCTGTGGCACAATAATCCCGGGCTGGTTCAGCTGCTGGGTCTGTGTCCATTACTCGCCGTAACCGGAAACCTGATCAATGGACTCGGCCTGGGCCTGGCGACAATTGCAACCCTGACCGCTTCAAACACCCTGATTTCGTTTACCCGTCACTGGGTGCGCAAGGAAATCCGCATTCCCTACTATGTACTGGTAATCGCATCCATCGTTACCGTGATTGACCTGACCATGTACGCCATTACGCCACAGTTGCATCACATACTCGGCATCTT
>JANTHA010000115.1 GCA_024762625.1 Thiotrichaceae bacterium | reverse complement strand
GAGGCTCATGAAAACATCATCGCCCTTGCCATATGATTTACCCCAGTAAATCTTTTTGCGCTTGTTTAAATATGCATTTTTAATATCCGATTTTTTAAAATGTAAATCTTCTTTACCGCCAAAGAGTACATTCCAGGTCATTATTACCCCTTTTTTGGGATGAATGTAGGAAGTTATTTTTTCAACATCGGATAAAGTACGCAACGCTTTGGTGAATGATATAACCCTGCGACGCGCCGGGACAGAATCTTGCGCCAGTATTTCTCTGTTACGCTTTTGTTGCAGGTATTCTTCAATATGAGCCCCGTCAGTACAATAACCATCGCCATCCGGACTCATGGCGCCAAAGTTGCTTGAGCCTGTTAAATGTTTTCTGTCTATCCATTTGGTCTTGAGCGAAATAATCTCCTGATTTTTATTGGTTTCATAACTATCTACAATCTCACATTTGCCTTTGTTACATCCGAGAGCATAGCCGCAATTTGGCTTGCCGTTACTGATGACATACCCTCGATTTTTTGGTTGAAGATACCTTGCATTTACCCACCCGGGCGAGGCATCCCATCCAAATTCTTCATAGTCGCGCTGGGCGATATGATGTACTTTGCACCACCTTGATACGCCTATTTCTTTACACTGATCAACCCCGACATACGCATCAAGGGGCAATGCGCCAATTTTTCTGGAACGATAATCAGGGGCTTTTCGAACATTCAAAACATCATTTTTTGATAAATTGACCACCGTTGCGAAAAGGGGAGCCTGCTGCGCCCATGCGCCAACGCTCTTGAGCAGGCTGGCGATAATCAACAAAACTAAAATCTTCTTCATTTTTATTCCTGAAAGCGCGCTTTTGATACTTTTTATGAATAATATTATGACCACACGAGATTCATTCTAACCCAGCAATTCTTGATTTATACCCGCTTATTTCAGAAAAATTGGTGTTACGCTGTTTTCCTGTATTGGCATCCAGGGGACGACAATGAAAACTATCAAGACAATTTGCTGGCTCATCGTGGTCAATTTGATTATTTCCGGCTGTAATGCCGCTAATATTCGCAATAATCAGGGCGTCAAAAGCTCATCTCGCGACTCATCTCTCAATACGGCTTCGAAAACCTTCGACAAGAAGAACGCCAGGTTTTCCATGGATGTTTTTTTGAACAAGGATGGCGTCAAGATTTTGAGCGTTTATCCGTATAGCGACATGAATCAGGGCCTGAAATCAGTTCCGGCGAATACCCCTGATTCGCTGCGCTGGATTATCAAGGCCGATAACGGCAGCATACTCGCGCAAGGCTTTGTGCCGGATCCGCGAATCGTCATCGTGGAGCCGGGGCCAAACGGAGAGCATGGCAGCGTCTATCGAGAAGAAACCGCCATGTTTCAGCTTGATGTACCGACCAATCAGGGAACGCTGGAACTCTATGAAAATAACCCATCTAGCTCCAGTAGAAACCCATAATTAAACCTAAATTCCCCAGCTTAGCCTAGTCACATTTACCCGGGTCGGATTTAATACCCGAACCAGAAACTGTCGGATTTGTTCAAAAACTCATCGACCGGCATGTAGTGACTGCCGTCACAGGAAAAATTGAGCCCCGCCATGGCGTTCATGATATTAATTGAACCCGATCTTAGATAGATGGTGTCATCGGCATTGCGCAGTTCCTTGAATCGCTTAAATACCTTGATAACATCCTGTTCTGCAACCCTGGCCTCTTTTGGGTAGGGACGCGAAGGATATGCAAGGCATACATCGGGGTCTATGATTTCATCCAGTACATGCAAGCGGTATTCATAAGGGTTTTCATGGAGCCATAGCGTAGCCCGGGAGCTACTGTAGTGAAGTTTCGCATGAAAAATACCCCGTTTGCAGATCAGGTTATTGATGATGTCGTTCACTTGATCCAACTGCCTATCCATGGGGCTATCAACGCGTTTTTGCTGAAACAGGTTTTTACGGATAGCAGGGTCGCCCTTGATTTGCCGCCAGTAATAAGACTTGAATAGCTCAATATTTTCTTCGGGCAAATCATCAATATTAAAATCCGCTGCAATACAACCAAGGCGCACTCCGTTGGCGTCAAAGACTTTATGCATCGCTGTTATGCTCGGTTTACGGTCTGTTCTGCTGATATACACAGGAGAAAGCGAAAACAGCTCATTCGGATTGTTATTAAGCATATAGGGTCGATCAGACAGGTTTTGACCTCTCGCTAATGTATTGATATCGCCATTGGCAAGAATGTTTGAGCTTATCTGGATGCCATGACATTCAACTGCAAACAACATCTTGCAAGCAGGTATCCGCTTTAAAGATGACCGTAGTACTGAATCGAGTTTTTCTGTGAGCGCCCATATCTCCGCAGATGACTGGGCTATATGCATAAGCTCGTCTCGTAACCGGTCTGCTAGATTGAGTTTTCTTGTATGAATTTTTTCTTTTAGTGCTGTCTCCATGAATCCTCCAGGTTTAAACAGGTCTTAAAAATACCAGGGAACGATGTGTTTTAATCGTGATTTCAGGAGGAGAACCATCAACCACATTGTTAAAACACTCGTCCCGCTGGTTTAAAAATAAGGAGTAGGCCCGCTATTTCCCGACTCCTTAACCTGTTTTTATTATAATTACACTCCCCTGAGAGTAAGCCTGTTAACCAGAGATTAGATAAAGCCCTTGAGTCCGTCCGGTTATGAAGAATCTAACGCAGAAAAATCAATCTTTTCAAAACCAATTCTCCCTTATTGTGACTCTCATAGCCGGACTAACGCTTAGGCGACTTTCTCTTCAGGTTGTTTATTAAAATCGACTATATTTTCGGCTTTCATCTTTGGCGATGCTTCCGTTTTTTCCTGTTCGCTAGTATCCGCATCGCTTTTAGCCTTTCCATTTCCATTTCCATTTCCAGGTGCATCTGCGTTAGTTTCTTCTTCTTTATTGCCATGCCGTTCATACAGGAACCGCAACACTTCATGACGACAGTGGTTGTAATCTGGATCCTCCGAAACTGCAATGCGTTCGCGAGGACGCGGCAGGTTGACCTCAAGTATCTCGCCAACCGTAGCGGCTGGGCCATTGGTCATCATCACAATGCGATCGGAAAGCAGCACGGCCTCATCGACATCATGCGTCACCATCATGATGGTATTTCCTAATTCAGCCTGAATTTCCATGACTGAGTCTTGTAAATGAGCGCGCGTCAGCGCATCAAGGGCGCCAAAGGGCTCATCCAGCAAAAGTATTTCGGGCTCCATTGCAAGGGCTCTGGCGATGCCAACGCGTTGCTTCATTCCGCCTGATATTTCATCGGGACGTTTGTGCATGGCGTGATCCATATGGACAAGAGCCAGATTGTGCTCAATCCAGTCTTTCATTTCCGCCTTGCTTTTTTTGCCTTTGAAAATTTGTTTTACGGCGAGTTCAACGTTTTCATAAGCAGTCAGCCAGGGTAATAAAGAATGGTTCTGGAACACCATTGCGCGTTCCGGGCCGGGCTCCCTGACTTCCTTACCATTCAGGACAATACCGCCCTTACTCGCGAGGTATAGACCCGCAACGACATTTAACACCGTGGATTTACCACATCCCGAATGCCCTATAATGGACACAAATTCCCCCTTTTTTAGCTTAAGATTTACATCTTCCAGCGCCCTGAAAGGGCCCGTAGGCGTCGGAAAGTCCATATTGACGCCGGTGATTTCAAGATGAGATTCGATCATTTCTAAATTCCTCTAATTCTTGTTAATTTATCTGGTTTCATGCCAAAGTATTATCAGGTATCAACGCAAAGCTACGCTTTTATCCCAGGAAACTTTTTGTTGTAGAAATAGCATGGTGCGATCCAGCATAAAACCAATCACGCCGATGACAACCACTGCAACCAAAATGCGGCCCAGTGAATTGGAGCTTCCGTTCTGGAACTCATCCCAGACAAATTTGCCCAGCCCCGGATTCTGGGAAAGCATTTCAGCTGCAATCAATACCATCCAGGCAATCCCCAAAGATAAACGCAGACCGGTGAAAATCATTGGAATTGCAGAAGGCAGTACAATTTTGCGCACATGCGTCCACCAGTTCAGATTCAGTACATGGCTTACATTTTGCAGATCCTTGCTAACATTGGTTACGCCAACGGCGGTGCTGATAATGGTCGGCCACAAACAGCATAACAATACGGTAATCGCCGAGTTTAAAAATGATTTATCAAACATCGGCTCACTGGTGACATAGGTAGCACTGACGATCATGGTCACTATCGGCAACCATGCCAGTGGAGAAACCGGCTTGAAAATCTGTATAAGCGGGTTAATGGCGGCGTAGACCGTTTTGCTTAAGCCGGCAACAATGCCAATTGGAATCGCTATTAATGCCGCCAGGATGAAACCCGCCATCACAGTAAATAAACTGGTTCCTATTTGATCAAAGAAAGTCGGATTGCCAGTGTAATCCCTTATTTTTACAACAGCATCCGGATTTTCCGCCAGTTTTTTGGCGTTGCGTTTTTCCTGACGCTGGTAGAAGGCTGCTTCTTTTGCACGCTCAGCCTGATGCTCATCCACCAGCATGGTAAATTGTTCATACACTTGTTTGGGCCCTGGAACAGCGCCTAAAGAGGTCACTACATGCGGGGCCAGCGCAGCCCATATAAATAAGAAAAGCGCAATCCCCATTAACGGAGTGCCTATTGATACCAATACCTTTTTCGGCGTCAGATATCGTAGAAATTCTGGTAATTGTAGATTAATCTTGCGCTCATAAATGGTGTCGCTACTCATAATTTGTTCTCCTCTATATAAACCCTGTCAGGTTTGATGACCAACGGATGACCCGCCTGATTAAATCAGGCGGGCAACTGCGGACATGAGTTTTCATTAACCTTTTTCGTCGCCTTTCAAGCCGATTTTGAATGAATCAATATAAGCATTCGGTTTCTTTCCATCGTAGGTAATCCCGTCAATAAACTCTGTTTGAGGCGGTTTGTAGCCATCTTCCTTGGCAAAATCAGGGAATTCTTCAGGCTTGAATTTACCTTCTGCAATCAACTCTTCGGCGGCTTTACGGTAAATAACCGGGTCATATACTTTCTTTGCAACGTCGGCATACCAGCTGTCAGGTTTTTTCTCGTCAATCTGGCCCCAGCGGCGCATCTGGGTTAAATACCAGATTGCATCAGAGTAATAAGGATAAGTCGCGTTGTAACGGAAAAATACGTTGAAGTCCGGCACTTTGCGCTTGTCGCCTTTCTCATATTCAAAGGTGCCTGTCATAGAATTGGCGATGACATCAACATCCGCGCCAACATAATTCGGTTTGGCCAGGATTTTTACCGCTTCCATGCGGTTTTTATTATTGTCTTCATCCAGCCATCTTGCCGCGCGGATTAAAGCCTTGACGATATGAACAGAGGTATTCGGGTATTTTTTGGTAAATTCTTTCGTCATGCCGAATACTTTTTCCGGGTTATCTTTCCAGATTTCATAATCGGTAATGACCGGAACGCCAATGCCTTTGAACACGGCCTGCTGGTTCCATGGTTCGCCGACACAATATCCATCAATGGTGCCCGCTTCCAGCGTCGCTGGCATCTGTGGCGGAGGAGTAACGGATAACTGAACATCTGCTTGAAGCTGCCCTTTGATGTCGCCTTTGGATGGCGCGTAATAACCGGGGTTCAAACCACCAGCAGCCAGCCAGTATCGCAACTCGTAGTTATGCGTCGAAACCGGGAAAACCATTCCCATTTTGAAAGGCTTGCCCTTCTTTTTATATTCATCCACAACCGGTTTTAAGGCGTCCGCCTTAATCGGGTGAACCGGTTTACCGTCCTTTATTTCGATGTGTTTTTTCATCTCTTTCCAGACCGCGTTGGAAACCGTGATGCCGTTACCATTCAGATCCATGGAAAATGGCGTGACGATATGCGCCTTGGTGCCAAAACCAATAGTTGCCGCAAGCGGCTGACCCGCCAGCATGTGCGCGCCATCCAGTTGCCCGTCAATGACCCCGTCCAGCAAAACCTTCCAGTTCGCTTGCGCTTCCAGCTTTACATACAGCCCTTCGTCTTCAAAATAGCCTTTTTCATAGGCAATCGCCAAAGGCGCCATATCGGTCAGTTTGATAAAGCCGAATTTAAGATCTTCCTTTTCAGGTTCGCCCACTTTGGCTATTGCCGGCGCACTCATCAGTGCGCTTCCCATGGCCATCGCGAAGCCTGCAGCCAAAGCTGTTTTTTTAAGAAAGCTTCTGCGCCCCATGACATATTTTTGCGTGTTTTTGTACATTAATAACTCCAATAACTCCGTTTCTAATAAAAAAGTCCAAAAAACGCTCAACACCTCAAAAAAGACCTGCAAAGTCTTTCATAGGTATTGAGCGTCTTTACTCGAAAACCCTAGTTGGTTACATTTGTGGTTACATTTGTGGTTACATTTGTGCTTTTATTTGTGCTTATATAAAAGCACCTATAAAAGTTCGCTACGCCGTTGTAGCAATTTACTCTTTCTTACTTAGGTCGCACATTGCCAATCAGCATTGACCAGCACTGTAATCCATTATTACATATACAATAACAAGCATATTACGTGCCAAAAAATCTAAAAACACAACAAATCATTGATAATATGGATTAATTTACATGACAATGAAACTTAAATAGTCGCACCTCATTTCTTTTTGTTCTTAAGTTATGCACTCAAAAAGCGCCATTTTGTTATTTAATGCGTTAAATTAGTCCAATAAT
>JANTHA010000114.1 GCA_024762625.1 Thiotrichaceae bacterium | reverse complement strand
TTTAGATTTTGGTTCAGTTCAAGGCATTTTCGCACGGAAAATGTGAGCATATATCAAATATGTGACCATTTGAGTACGAAAATAACGCTGAAATGGGCAAAAAGATGAATACGCTGAGTAGTTACACAGAACGATTTATTCCTGATAATATTCACCCACGACGCGCTCAACTTCCTTCAGATCTTCGTGACGCACGTCATTTCCTGTGATCAGAAAAATTACATGACGGGCAATGTAGGCTGCCCGTCTGCCGATGCGGTCCACTCCCCGCAGGCTGAGACTTATCTCGACAAACTGGCCGACTCTGCGGGCATCATCAAGTAAATAGGTAGAGAGCCGGCGTAGAGCCGCTTTCATTTCGTTTTCCAGTTCTCCTTTTTGGTGCAAAACCTCAAGAGCGATGCGCGCATCATCTTCCTTGAATGCCTGTATTGCGGTTGCCAACATTCCATCCACAAACTTCACCAACTTGGGAATATCGCTGAGCAGGTTATGGTTGGGTGGATTATTGTTGTCGCCGTCATACAAGACCAAGGTTAGACGCGCCAGATTGGACGCTTCATCACCAATACGTTCGATCTCTTGCATCATTTTGTCTACCGCCAGGAGTATGCGCAGGTCCTTGGCGACTGGCTGGCGCAACGCGATGATTTCGAATACCTTCTCATCAACCTCTAACTCAAGGTTGTTTATTTTTTTATCGCGCTCTATCACATTGTGCGCCAGATCAATATCCTCTTTTTTCAGGGATTTTACAGCCTTGGCGAGATGCTTACGCGCTTTATCTACAGCCCGAAAAATCAATTCGTTCAGTTGGTTCAGTTCCAGATCAAAATCTTCCAGGGTGTGGCCGCTTATTAGTTGTTCATTCATGAATTAATTCCTTCTTAATTAGCCAAAGCGACCGGTTATATAATCCTGGGTCTGATCCAGTTGTGGGTTGGTGAACAAGGTCTTGGTATCGTTAAATTCAATCAACTTGCCAAGGTACATAAAAGCGGTGTAATCCGATACCCGCGCCGCCTGCTGCATGTTGTGGGTGACGATAGCGATGGTATAACTGTCCTTTAGTTCCGAGATCAGTTGCTCAATCTTGAGGGTGGAGATGGGATCAAGCGCCGAAGCCGGTTCGTCAAGCAACACCACTTCGGGTTTCACCGCAATCGCACGGGCGATGCACAGCCGTTGTTGCTGACCACCTGACAGCGCCTTGCCGCTTTGCTTGAGAATGTCTTTCACTTCGTCCCAGAGAGCCGCCTTGTTCAGCGCCCATTCGACTCGCTCATCCATTTGTTTGCGTGACAGGCGCTCGTAAAGCCGCACGCCAAAGGCGATATTATCGTAGATGCTCATGGGAAAGGGCGTAGGCTTCTGGAACACCATACCGACCTTGGCGCGCAGGGTATTAATGTCTTCATCGCGCCTCAGGATATTTCTACCGTCCAGCAGAATTTCACCTTCGGCTCTTTGTCCGGGGTAAAGACTATAGATCCGGTTGAAAGTGCGCAACAGCGTAGACTTTCCACAGCCTGAAGGACCAATAAACGCGGTCACCTGTTTCTCAGGAATACGCATATTTATATCGTACAACGCATGAAATTTTCCGTAATAAAAATCGAGTCCCTTTATTTCGATCTTGGGATTCTCAATTTCTATCTGATGATTCTGTTTTTCATGCGAGGCAGTTGCACTGTCCGTTACACCGACTGCCCCAGTTACGTCCAGACTGATATTCGAAGGAGCCGGAGATTTGTTATAGGAATTCATGATTAAAGTATCGGTATAGTTCATTTTTTTGTTCTCAAAAAGAATCGTGTCAGAATGTTTAGCGTCAATACGGCAAGCGTGATGAGCAAAGAGCCAGCCCAGGCGAGGTCATGCCAGTTTTCATAGGGACCCATGGCGAAATTGAAAATCATGACCGGCAGATTGCCCATCGGTTCGTCCATATTCATTGTAAAGAATTGGTTGTTCAAGGCGGTGAACAACAGCGGAGCCGTTTCGCCGGCGATACGCGCGATGGCAAGTAAAATGCCTGTCATGACGCCGCTGAGCGCTGCCTTCAGCACAACACAGGTCACCACTTTCCATTGTGGCGCACCAAGCGCTGCAGCCGCCTCGCGCATGCTGTCGGGCACCAGACGCATCATATCTTCGGTGGTGCGCACTACAACCGGAATGACGATGATAGACAGCGCCACAGCGCCAGACCAACCCGAGAAATTACCCATAGGTATCACCATGACCTCGTAGACGAATACCCCGATAACAATGGATGGCGCGCTGAGCAGGACATCGTTGATAAAACGTACCGGGTGAGAAATCCAGGCGTATCGCCCGAATTCTGCAAGGTAGGTTCCTGCCAGCACACCGACCGGTGCGCCGATCATTACACCGACGACTGTCAACAGCAGGCTGCCCACGATGGCATTGCGCAAACCACCCGCCTCGTCTCCTGGGCCCGGTGTATCCAGCGTAAACAGGCTCCAGTCCAGATTTGAGAAGCCTTGCTGGAAAAGGACCCATAACAACCAGGAAAGAAAAAACAGTCCGAAAAGCGTCGTAATGGCTGCAATCGTGAGATTAAATATATTGATGGCCTTGCGACGAGTATAGATATCCATATGAATTAACCTCAGGCTGGTCGACCTTCCTGCCTGGCGGCCATGCGTAGCAGCATTATTTTAGCCAGCCCCAGCACAATAAAGGTGATAATAAAAAGGATCAGTCCCAGTGCAATCAACGATGCGGTATAAACTTCCCCATCCGCTTCCGTGAACTCATTGGCGATAGTAGAGGCAATTGAATTTCCGGGCTCAAACAATCCCAGATGCAATTTGTGTGCATTGCCGATGACAAAGGTCACGGCCATGGTTTCACCCAACGCTCGGCCAAGGCCAAGCATGACCCCTCCCATTGCGCCCACTTTGGTCATGGGAAGCACAACATTCCAGACGACCTCCCAGGTGGTACTGCCTACACCGTACGCGGACTCGCGTAATTCCGCAGGGACGGTTTCAAACACATCGCGCATCACCGAAGCGATAAACGGAATGATCATGATCGCCAGAATGATCCCTGCCGTGAACACGCTGATCCCCAGAGGCGGATCCTGAAACAGCGCGCCGATCAGCGGCAATTCGCCGAGCGTATCGGTAAGCAGCGGTTGAATGTGATCGGCGAAAAAGGGGGCGAATATGAACAAGCCCCACATGCCATAAATGATACTCGGGATAGCCGCCAGCAACTCAATCGCAGTCCCCACAGGACGCTTCAACCAGGGTGGGGCCATCTCGGTGATAAATAACGCTATGCCAAAACTTACCGGTAAACCGATTAGAATGGCAATCGCCGATGAAACCAGCGTTCCCACAAGGGGCGACAGGCCGCCAAACATTTCGGTGACCGGATTCCATTCAGCGGTGGATAAAAAATTGAAAAAACCAAACTTCTCAAATGCCGGACTCGCACCGATAGTAAGCATGACAATGATAGCGCCAAGCACCAGCAACACGCCTACAGCGGCCATCCAGGCAACCCCGTGAAATAAACGGTCTCCCAAAGAGCCTGCGATGCGGTTAGGAACCGGAACGCCGGTATTACCTGTAACTGTATTCATCATAGTGGCAACTCAAGAAAAGATTCCGACCCGGAAATTATTTCCGGGTCGGCAATATGACATTGGATAGAGTCAGGCAGAATCGATTATTTCTGCACCACCATCTTCGAAGTCCATACCGGTTCGCCGGAAGCAGTGTGGATAGATTTGGTCCAGGTATTCTCGACCATATTTACCACTTTCGCAGGCATGGGTACATAATCCAGCTTGTTTGCCATTTCGCCTCCGTGATGATAAGCCCAGTCGAAGAACTTAAGTACCGCACGGGCGCTGTCAGGATGTTGTGCCTGTTTATAGACGATAATGAAGCTGGCGCCGGTGATAGGCCAGGACTTCTCTCCAGGTTGATCGGTAAGGATCAGATAATAGTTTTTGGCCTTGCCCCATTCGGCGCCTGCTGCAGCCGCCTGGAAATTTTCGGCAGTCGGCGCAACATATTTTCCATCCTTGTTACGCAACAATGTATAGGTCATCTTGTTTTGCAACGCATAAGCGTATTCAACATACCCAATAGAGCCGCCGATTCGACTCACATAAGAAGCCACCCCTTCGTTGCCTTTGCCGCCTACGCCAGCAGGCCAGGATACCGCTTTAGCGTTGCCGACCTTGTCCGCCCAAGCCTTGCTAACCTTATTCAGATAGTTGGTGAAAATAAACGTGGTGCCTGAACCATCGGAGCGATGTACGACCGTGATTTTATGATCAGGCAGTTTTACATTCGGGTTGAGTGCGGTGATGCGTTTGTCATTCCATTTCGTGATGCGTCCAAGGAAAATATCCGCCAGGGTTTTTCCATCCAGATGAATCTTGCCTGATTCAATACCTGGTAGATTGACCACCGGCACTACGCCACCCATAATCTGTGGCCACTGGATCATGCCGTATTTATCCAGTTCTTCCGGTTTCATCGGTGCATCGGATGCGCCGAAATCTACCGTCTTTTTCTTGATCTGCTTAATGCCGCCGCCAGACCCGATGGACTGATAATTCAGTTTAATACCCGTTTCCTTCTGGTAAGCGCTAGCCCACTTGGCGTAGATCGGATACGGGAATGTCGCCCCTGCGCCGTTGATTTGTGTTACATCAGCAGCATTGGCTGAAGATACGAAGCTTAAAGATAGCGCAACGACAGCTACCGAAGATGCAAATTGTTTTAACATGAGTACTATCCTTTAAAGATTGAAACATTAAACCATTGTCTGCTCAGGTAAAATGCCAGAAATCCATTCTGAATCTATTATGTTGCCTGGCAGATGCTTACAGCATGAAACCACTGCGTAAGACACATTAAACTCATAATGTGACAACAAGATGACAGTCCCAATATTATTTACCCCGTTTCACCTGACAACAGGCTTTAGAATGCCGGTTTTTTGTTCAGGTTCGGTTTTTTCAAACACGTTTAACATCGGCTTGATGTTCGCATCGCGCCCATGGATATAACTTTGTTCGCTAACTATCACTTTGTAAGCCTTGTTTAGCATGAGCGCACGTGAACGACCTGGGAGCAGCAACACGGAAATATCGTCATGCAGTTTTTCCAGCATCGCGGGTTTGATGTTTCTATTTCGATCAAAGAATTTTTCCTTCACTTCCTGGTTGTCTCTGAATTCATTACCGGAGTGATTATTTTTCAAATAAAAGCTGTATTCAAATTGCTCGCCTGCCTGTTTGTATTTGACTCTGGGTTCCTTTACGCCGGCCAGCCCCTTTTGCGACCAGTGATTCCAGCCGTAATCCGCCTTGTTTTTATTGTGTCCTTCAAGCTTTCGCGGGAAGGCAAAAACCGAATCCGTGGTTGCGCCCAGATGGGAGTGACAGCCCATGCAGGCAATGGTTTCTTCATGGGTTTGAGGGCGAAGATCACCCTTTTTATCTTCAATGAAGCCCTGATAGATCCAGCTCATTTCATTCTTTAGGCCTTCCTCATAATTACCCCGGAACACTGACAATTGCGCTTCGGTGCTGTCCAGCGATTGCAATTCCCACTGTTCTGCAAGCGCCGTGCGCTCCAGCTCGCTGTAGGTGCTCCAGGCATATTTCCTGGCGTAGCGTAATTCCTTCATGCGTGCAGACAATTGCACGCTGCCGCTAGCGTCATTCCAGTCTAGGTAACGCACGGAATGCAAAAATTCGGTGTTTTCCGGAAACAGTCCTTTCGCCAGATGGACTTTTTGTTGTCTGAGTAAGTCCTTTGCGCGCCCGACATAACTGTTTACCGTCGGCAAAATATGCTTTGCAATTGATAATACGCCATCGGCATTCAAATCAACGCCATACTGGTTTTCATCAATGGCTTGCGGGAGTTCGATGCTTTTATCTTTAACAATGGCTTCGACAATAGCAAGGTTGAGCTTGTAAACCGCCAGGTTGAAATCGCCGTTGCGGTCTTCCCTGAACGGCTGACCCAGCCGGATCAGTACGTCATCGGTAGACCCGTTGGTTGGCCAGAAAGTCCCGAGGAATGGCGTATAGCGAAACGCGCGCCAACCGGTGTAGCGATTATTTTTATCATGATCAAAGCCTTCATCGTCAAAATCAAAATAGCTGTCTGGACGGTAGCCTTTCCAGCTGTCAGGCAATGCCTTGTCAAGTGCGATTGCGCCTTCCCCGTCAAAATAATTGGATTGTCTTACATAGTCCAGTATCGCCGCATCGCTGATGGCGGAGACCGCTGCGCTTCGATCTTTAAATAGATTACTGAACGGATTGGTGCGAACTTCCTGAGGAAAGTTATATTCCATTTGCAAAACAGTATCATCGTAGTAGTTGGGAACCTTGCCCTTGGTATGGCAACTATAGCAGGGATTGAAAGTTTCACCGGTAAGGCTATCCTGCGTTTTGGTAAAACACATCGACGTGATATAAACCCCGCGTGTGTTCCTGATCTCGCTGTATGAGATTGCGTTGTCTTTTTCGAGTTTATGGATATAGCGGCTTTTGGCTGTTTCTGTTTCACCAGAACCGCCGCCACAGGCAAAAGTCAAAACAGAAAGTGTCGTAATGATTGCAGCAAACAAGGTAAGTTTGATATTCATTTGATAGCCTTCAAATAATGTATGTATTTCTTTCTTTGGCGGTTAGCCTGTGAAAAATAAAAATACCCGCATAGCGATCAGCCATACCTGTAATTTTTTTGCCTGTCTTATTTATTTTTGTTTATTTTATTTAAAAATATT
>JANTHA010000113.1 GCA_024762625.1 Thiotrichaceae bacterium | reverse complement strand
ATCAGATGTACGAACATTTCCTCGCCAAGTCTCTGTATGGCCTTGCTCAATATAAGTAGGACCCGGCAATAAAACGCCGAGCTTTACTAATGGTTGATTATCAGAATACGCCAATTAAAATTACCCCCAATCCAGCGCCCCCCCAGTCTGATACTCCGTAACCCTTGTCTCAAAGAAATTCTTCTCCTTCTTCATATTCGCCTGCTCGTCCAGCCAGGGCGTGCGGTTTTGCGCGTTCGGATACGGTTCTTCCAGACCGAGCTGGCGCGCGCGGCGGTTGGCGATGAAGCGGAATTGTTCGATGTGGTCTTCGGCGCTGTAGCCGAGGATCGGGTTTTTGAGTATGTGGTGCGCGTAGGCGATTTCGGCTTTTTCGGATTCGTCCCACATGTCGCGGATCGCTTGCGGATCGAGGGTGACGTTGTTTTCGAGGATGATTTGCTTGACCACGCGGATGCCGAAGGAGGCATGCATGACTTCGTCGCGCATGATGTATTGCAGTTGTTCGGCGGTGCCTTTCATCAGGCCGCGGCGTTGCAGCGAGAAGATCGGGGTGAAGCCGTTGTAGAACCAGCAGCCTTCGAAGATCGCGGCGAAGAAGATGTAGGCCATTACGAAGTCATTGAGGTTTTTCGGATCGCGCAGGTCCATGTCGGAGCGCATCACCGAATCGAGGCGCTTGTTCGCCAGTTTGATTTTGCCGTGAATCGCGGGCACCACGCGGTAGCGGTTGTAGATTTCGCTCTGGTCGAGGCCGATGGTTTCGATGCAGTGCTGGTAGGTCCAGGTGTGCAGCGCTTCTTCATACACCTGGCGCGCCTGGTAGATTTGCAGCTCGGGTGCGGTCATTTTTTCCATCACCGCAAGGCCGATGTTGCGCATCGCCAGAATGTCGGAAGTGGTCAGGTAGGCGAGTACGTTTTCGTATACATGGCGTTCATTATCATTCAGATTGTGCTGGTAGTCCTGCACGTCCTGCGCCATATTGATGTCGAGCGGCGTCCAGTGGTTTTTGTTGGCGTTGAGGAAGTATTCCCACGCCCACGGGTACTTGAACGGCGCCAGCTGGTTGACATCGGCCACGCCGTTGATAACGCGCTTGTCGCTGGCCATGACCGGCGCCAGCGCTTCCTGCGCCTCCGTCTGATCGCGCTCAATGCCCTGAAGCGCCTGCTCGGCGACCTTATCCGCAGCGACGCCTGCAAGGTCTTCAACCGGTGTCGTCTCGGCTAAATCAACGACCGGGTCAACAACCTGCTCATCAAGCCGATCAACAATTGGCGCTGCGTCTGCCTCGGGCAGCGCCACGCCCCTGTTCCATAATGAATCGCCGTCAAACGCCTTGCCCGAGAGCACTTCGCTCGCCGCATAGGACGCCGCCAGTGATTGCGGCTCCGCCGCCGGCTTTTCGATATCAGTTAATTCGGTGCTTAACGGGTTGTCCCAATTTAGCATGGTATGTTCTCCTTTTGTTACGCGCTTGCTGAGCCCGTGCTATTGCTTTTTTTGTGGCTGGGCGGTTTGATCGTTTTGTCTTGCTCATTCCGCTACTCCATTCCTTTTGGTGGTTTTGTAAAATTAAGTTGCCCCTGATGCTTGTATTTGCGTCGATAGCAAGGCGCCTGACCACACTTGTGTGGCAAGCCACTTAATCGCCACAGCGATTAAGTGGTCAGGCAACGCCGCTATCGGAAAAGGCGAACATCAGATACGCCTTTACTGGCAGGCTTCGCAGTCCGGATCCAATATGCTACACGCCTTCGGCGCAGCCGACCCCAGTTGTTCCGGCGCTTCTGGCGCGTTCTCACCACCCGTATTACTACTGGATTCCTGCGATTTTTCCATCGCAGTCGCGCCCATGGAGCGCAGGTAGTAGGTGGTTTTCAGGCCGCGCACCCAGGCCAGTTTGTACAGATTGTCCAGTTTTTTGCCGGATGGCTCTTTCATGTACAGATTCAGCGACTGGCCCTGATCAATCCATTTCTGACGGCGGCTGCCCGCTTCGATCAGCCAGCGCGGGTCAATTTCGAAGGCGGTCGCGTATTTGGCTTTCAGCTCGTCCGGAATGCGGTCGATTTGCTGTACGCTACCGTCGAAGTATTTGAGGTCGTTGATCATCACTTCGTCCCACAGCCCCAGGTCTTTGAGCTCCTGCACCATGTACGGATTGACCACGGTGAACTCACCTGACAGATTCGATTTGACGAACAGGTTCTGGTAGGTCGGCTCAATCGACTGGCTTACACCGCAGATATTGGAAATGGTCGCAGTCGGCGCAATCGCCATGGTGTTGGAGTTGCGCATGCCCTGCTTTTTGATCTGCTTGCGTAGCGCATCCCAGTCCAGTGTGCTGGATTTATCCACCTGAAAATACTCGCCGCGCTGTTCTTCCATGAGCGCCAGCGAATCTATTGGCAGCACGCCCTTGCTCCACAGCGAACCTTCATAACTTGGGTAAACGCCGCGCTCGGCCGCCAGATCAGAGGAGGTTTTGATCGCAAAGTAGGATACCGCCTCCATGCTTTTATCAGCGAATTCAACCGCCTCCATTGAAGCATACGGGATGCTTTGCTTGTAAAGCGCATCCTGAAAACCCATCAGGCCCATGCCGACCGGACGATGCTGCATATTGGAATTGCGCGCCTGCGGGACGCTGTAGTAATTGTATTCAATGACATTATCCAGCATGCGCATCGCGGTCTTGACGGTTTTTTCGAGCTTTTCCATATCGACGCCGTCAGCATTGGTGTGCGCCGCGATATTCACCGAACCCAGGTTGCACACGGCGATTTCGTCATCGTTGGTGTGCAGCATGATTTCGGTGCACAGATTGGAGCTATGCACCACGCCCACATGCTGGTTGCTGTAGCGCACATTGCACGGGTCTTTAAAGGTGATCCACGGGTGGCCGGTTTCAAACAACATGCCGAGCATTTTGCGCCACAGGTCCACTGCCTTGATTTTCTTGAACAGGCTGATGTCGCCGCGCGCCGCCTTTTCTTCGTAGGCGACATAGGCTTTTTCAAATTCCTTGCCGACCAGGTCATGCAGGTCAGGCACTTCTTCTGGCGAGAACAGCGTCCATTCACCCTCTTCGGCGACGCGCTTCATGAACAAGTCGGGAATCCAGTTGGCGGTGTTCATGTCATGGGTGCGGCGGCGCTCATCGCCGGTGTTTTTGCGCAGCTCCAGGAATTCCTCGATATCGACGTGCCAGGTTTCCATGTAGGCGCAGATTGCGCCCTTGCGCTTGCCGCCCTGATTGACCGCCACAGCCGTGTCGTTGGTGACTTTAAGGAATGGCACCACGCCCTGCGATTTGCCGTTCGTGCCTTTAATGTGCGAACCAAGGCCGCGCACCCGCGTCCAGTCATTGCCGAGACCACCCGCAAATTTGGAGAGCATCGCATTGTCCTTGATGGAGCTGTAGATGCCGTCGAGGCTGTCCGGTACGGTGGTCAGATAGCAGGAAGATAACTGCGGGCGGCGCGTGCCGGAGTTGAACAGAGTCGGCGTGCTGCTCATGAAGTTAAAGCTGGACAGCAGGTTGTAAAACTCGATGGCGCGCTCTTCACGATTGACTTCATTGATCGCCAGCCCCATCGAAACGCGCATGAAGAAAATCTGCGGCAATTCGAAGCGCACGCCTTCTTCGGTGTGGATAAAGTAACGGTCATACAGCGTTTGCAGCCCCAGGTAGGTAAACTGCTGGTCGCGCTCCGGCTTGAGCGCCGCGCCGAGTTTGTTCAGGTCATAGCGGGTTAACTCTTCGTCAAGCAATTCCAGTTCAACCGCCTGCTTGATGTATTTTTTAAAGGTGGCTGGATAGCGCTTCGCCATTTCCGCCTGGGTCGCTTCGGAACTGCGACCGTTTAAAAAGGTAAGCGCCTCATGACGCAGATTGTCAAGTAACAAGCGCGCCGCGACCGAAGAATAATTGGAATCATTCTCGATCATGACGCGCGTTGCCATTACTAATGCGGAACCCACATCCTCTTCCGGGATGCCATCAAACAGATTCCGCCTTGCCTCTTTCAAAACGGTGTCTTGATCGACTCCGTCCAGCCCGGAAACCGCTTCCGCAACAATCTTGCGCAAGCGATTTTCATCAAGTGGCTTGGTGTCCCCAGATGAAGTGGTGACATGAAGGACATCTTTTTTTCGGGATGTCTTCTTGGATTGTGTTTTTTCAGCCTTCTCGGCGCGCAGATGGGCGCGCTCTTCACGATAAAGCACATAGGCGCGCGCAACCTTGCGTTCGCCGGAACGCATCAGCGCCAGCTCGACCTGATCCTGAATATCTTCGATGTGCACGATGCCGCCATCCGGCATGCGACGGAACAGGCCGCCTGAAACCTGCTCGGTCAATTGCTTAACGGTGTCATGGATGCGCGACGATGCAGCAGCGACGCCGCCTTCTACGCTTAAAAACGCCTTGGTCAGCGCCACTTCGATTTTGCTTTTATCAAAGGGCGTGACCTTGCCATTACGGCGGATCACCTTGTAAATGGCGGCATCAAGCGGTGCTTGCGGGGTCGTTCTGGGCATGGTTTCATCTATCGCATCAGTAACCGGCTGGTCATACTGATTATGTTCGGCTGATTGCATTTTTCCTCCACTGAAAAAGCTATAACAAGCGAATAACCACGGCTTTGTCGCTTAAAAAACACTGATCTCAAGGAATCAGTAAAAAGCATGACTGCTTTTGACTTGTCCCTTTATTTATCCGTTTTATTCAAAGCGATGTTAAAACTGCGTCCGTCACGATGGCGTGAAACATTGAAATAAGCTGAAACAGGTTTATTCAATTGTGCGAAGGTTATCGTGGTTAATAATGCATGTTGTAGCAAATGATTTTCCGATGGCAGCAAAGCGCTTGGCTTTCGTGCTGCTTCCTTTGGCCGTACCTTTTTTATCGTCCTTTGCGCTTACGCCTTGTTAAGCGATGGTCTTCGGCTAGCGCGTATTTTTAATTGATTATCAATGTGATCAATCTTTTAAAAAGACTCCAGTTATGAGTTAGCCCCTGATCAAAACAAAATTTTCAGATGTGCGTCTCTATAAACTTACAACACTATAACTTGTATGCCATTGTTCAGTCAACCACAATATATTGTGTTAATCTTCTTTGAAACATGGTTATATTCTGTGGATAACATGGGCAAAACTCCCTGCGCCTTTGTCTGGTCGCTTGTGTTTGATGACGCTTTCGAAAAAACGAATTTAAAAATATTTTTAATTTTTTTTGCGATAAACCATGAACCTTTTTGTAGTCTCTTGTGATCTTATGTAGTCTTTTGTATTTTTTTGTAATATTGCAAACTCCAGGATATTTATGTCACACCATGTCACAGTACAACCCAGCGGGCACACCTTTGAAGTTGAAGAAAACGAATTCATACTTGACGCAGCCTTGCGTCAGGGCGTTGCTTTTCCCTATGGATGCCGCAGCGGCTCTTGCGGAACCTGTCTGGGTCAGGTGCTTGAAGGCCAGGTAGAATACCCTGACGGCCTGCCCTTAACGGTAATGGAACATGAGCATGAGCAAGGGCGCGCCGTTTTTTGCGTATCAGTCGCCAAATCCGACCTGGTGCTGGAAGTCAAGGAAATCACCAGCTCAACTGAAATTGAAGTTAAAACGCTCCCCGCCAGGGTGGCTTCTTTGCGCAAACTTTCAGATGACGTGATGGAAATGACGCTGACCTTGCCCGCCAACGAGCGGCTGGCGTTTCGCGCCGGGCAATATATTGATTTTTTACTGAAAGACAACAAGCGCCGCGCCTTTTCCATCGCCAATTCGCCCTCCAATGATGAAACACTCGAATTCCATATTCGCCATGTGGAAGGCGGCTATTTTACAGACCATGTCTTTGAACAAATGAAAGAAAAAGCGCTGGTGCGCATCGAAGGGCCGCACGGCAGTTTTTTTGTGCGTGACGCAGAAGTCACAGGCAATGACACAGATAATAAGGAACAGGGGCAAACAGCGCACCCGATTATTTTTATCGCTGGCGGCACCGGCTTTGCGCCCATCAAGGGAATGATCGAACAACTGATTGAGCAAGGCGACGAACGCCCTCTGCATTTATACTGGGGCGTACGCCGCGAAACTGATCTATACCGCGACGACCTGGCTAAAAAGTGGGCCTTTCAGCACCCGCAAATCAGCTACATACCGGTTTTATCGGATGTTTCTGACGATGATGACTGGCGCGGACGACGCGGTTTTGTGCATCAAGCCGTCGCCGAGGATTTCCCTGACTTATCCGGCTTTGATGTGTATATGGCCGGACCGCCGCCCATGATTGAGGCTGCAAAAAAACGTTTTTCTGAACTGGGCCTGCCAGAGGATCAATTGTTTTATGATTCGTTTGACTACGGCGCTGCGAAAAACAAATAATCTAAGCGTCATACCGTTGAATCAAGCCGCAATCCATGCTGATTAAAATGGATGCCGGTCTGCACCGGCATGACGAGTATTTTTCTAGCAGACTACTAGACTATATCTGATTTGAGGATGCTGGCTGTCGCCAGGAACAGCCTCGCACCAGATGGGAGTGTCAGGCGAATTAATTCAGATACTTACGCATTTGCGCTTCTTTTACGGTGTTCTCAAAAACCTGGTAGGCTTCAAAATCTATGCCGTCTACAACCGGTTGTTTTGCGCCCAGCAGGTCTATTTTCTCTTCGGCCAGCTTCAACTGTAATTTAACTTTTGAGTTTTCCTTGAGCGACTCTGAAAAATAGCTTTTTAGCAATTGCAGTTCATCTCTGAGGTTTTGTTCCTGTTCTTTTCTGTAGTAGATATT
>JANTHA010000112.1 GCA_024762625.1 Thiotrichaceae bacterium | reverse complement strand
AGGCTCGTGCGTAACTGCCGGTAGGTTTCATTCCATTCGCGCAGGCGCATATAGGATAAAAACTCGCGGCGGCACAGTTTGCGCAACTGGTTTTGCGACAACTCACCGTTGCGATCATGGTAATAGTCCCAGAGTTTTAACAGACTGATAAAATCGGACGCAGCGTCCTTGAAGCGACTATGTTTTTGATCCGACGCCTGCTGTTTATCCAGCGGACGTTCACGCACATCCTGAATCGACAGGGCGCTGACAATCACCAGCAATTCTTCAACCACGCCCTGCTCCTTGGCCGCAAGCAGCATGCGACCCAGACGCGGATCAATCGGCAGATGCGCCATTTGTCGTCCAACTTTGGTGATTTTGACCTGCTCGCCGCTGGGCTTGTTGACTGCGCCCAGTTCAAACAACAGCTTATAGCCATCGCGAATCATGCCGCTGTCCGGCGCTTCCACATAGGGAAATTGATACACATCGCCAAGATTTAGCGAAGCCAGTTGCAAAATGACCGAAGCGAGATTGGTGCGCTGGATTTCCGGCAGGGTAAATTCGGGGCGCGCCAGATAATCATCTTCCGAATACAACCGGATCGCAATGCCGTTGCTGGTGCGCCCACAACGCCCGGAACGCTGGTTGGCCGACGCCTGCGAAATTTTTTCAATCGGCAGGCGCTGCACGCGCGAGCGCCACGAATAGCGTGAAATGCGCGCCAGACCGGTATCAATCACATATTTAATGCCCGGCACGGTAAGCGAGGTTTCCGCCACATTGGTCGCCAGCACGATACGCTGCGCGCCGCCTGGATGGAAAATCCTATTTTGTTCAACGCTAGAAAGCCGCGCGAATAGAGGCAATATTTCAATGCTGGGTTTGTGATGCTTGCGTAGCGCCTCGCTGGCTTCACGAATCTCGCGTTCGCCCGAAAGGAAAATCAGAATATCGCCGCGCGCTTCCGACATCAGCTCATCCGTGGCGTCTACAATCGCCTGAAACATGTCTTTTTCTTTGGCTTCTTCTTCCTCTGTTTTATCAATCAGCAAAGGGCGATAGCGAATTTCCACCGGATAGGTTCTGCCGGAGACCTCAATGATCGGCGCGTCATCTTCGGCTTTTCCGGTGAAATTAAAATGGCTCGCGAAGCGCTGCGGGTCTATGGTGGCCGAGGTAATAATTACCTTCAGGTCTTTGCGGCGCGGCAGCAGCCAGCGTAAATAACCCAGCAGAAAATCGATATTCAAGCTGCGTTCGTGCGCTTCATCAATGATCAGCGTATCGTACTGATTCAGGTAACGGTCGTTACGGATTTCAGCCAGCAGGATGCCGTCGGTCATCAGCTTGATATAACTGTCGTCATTGATCTTGTCATGAAAACGGACCTTGTAACCCACCACCGAACCCAGCTCGCTATTCAGTTCTTCTGCGATGCGCGTCGCTACGCTACGCGCTGCAAGACGCCGAGGCTGCGTATGACCGATTAATCCATCCACGCCCCTTCCCATTTCTAGGCACATTTTGGGAAGCTGGGTCGTCTTGCCCGAACCGGTTTCGCCACAAATAATCGTGACCTGGTTGTCACGAATGGTGTTGATAATTTGCTCGCGACGCTCCGCCACTGGTAAATCCGGGTAATCTGGACTGGGCAGGTTTTGCAAACGGGAGGCGCGTTTGGCGATTGATGTTTCAATGGCGCGGCTTAATGTTAGCAGCCTTTTTTTCTGCTGATCCGGGCTCAGCGAAGAGAACTGCTTTTCAAGCTTGCGCACTTGCCAGTTAAAGTAGGAGCGTTGCGCCCCCTGGCATTTTTTTATTTGCGATTTAAGTTGTCCTGGCGTTACTGGCTTCACAAGTTTCTAACTGGAATAAACCAGACTATGCGTTGGCTTTTTTCTGTTGCGCCTGTTGTTGCAGTACTTTCGATAGCTTATGATCGCCACAGGCCTGCTCGGACACCCGATTGCGGCCTTGGCGCTTGGCGACATACATGGCGTTATCAGCGGCCGTAATCAACATGGCAGGGAAAATAACATCTTGTTCTTCTTCAGGCGTTTCCCCGGTAAAGTCCCATCCTGGCTCACAGCAGGAAACTCCAATGCTGACAGTCACCACGCCAAAATCCGAGGCTGGATGCTTGATTTTAAGGTTTTCAATTTTGTTGCGTAGCCGTTCGGCCAGCATACGCGCATCTTTTAATTCCGTAACAGGGAGCAGTACTGCAAATTCTTCACCGCCATAACGCGCCGCAAGATCAGCAGGGCGACGCGTAACGCTGCGTAAACAGGCGGCTATTTTCTTTAAACACTCATCTCCGGCCTGGTGGCCCAGCGTATCGTTGTACTTCTTGAAATGATCTACGTCCAGCAACATTAAGGAAATCGGCGTTCTCTCGCGCATGGCGCGACGCCATTCGGTTTTGAATTCCCTGTCGAAATGACGCCGGTTAGCCACCTGGGTCAACTGATCCGTATCGGCAAGGTTCTGCAAGGCAAATTGCGCGCCCTGTAATTCATATAATAAATGATAGATATAACTGGAAACCAGCACTAGGGTTAATGCGGCAATCAATATCGATACAGACAGCAGCAAATGCCCATCATCCCGGCTCATCATGAGTAGAATGGTAATCGGCGCGAGTGTAACCAGTATCTGCAAATAATAAGCGATGCGTGAAGCGGCCAACGTTGGAATGGCCGCCAAAAGCACGCTAAACAAAATCATTACCAGCAGCATCTGGTGAATCAGATCATTCGGAAATAACACCACCCCAGATAAGCCCCAGATAGTGCTAATCATCGTGGTCAGAAAGACATATTTATTAGCCCAGTTGCTGAGTTCAGCCTGAGAATAATGTTTTTGAGAATTAAAGTTTTTACCAATCAAAAAACGTACAATACTCAGGGTGACAACCAGGCCAAACCAGATAAACAGCGATATGCGCTGGCTAAAAAAGTGCTGCCAGAAAAAGGCAAGCATAATGCTCGCGAGTAGAATATTACTCCAGAAACCAAGCACCTTGTTTTTATAAAGATAGGCAATTTGCCCCTGGATAAGACTCTGGGCGGAATTGGAGATCGTATCAGTAGCTGGCTTATCGGATAGCGCCCCAGCATTTCCGCTTTGCATACTCTCTCCCCCTGCCTTGATTAAATGGGATATAAAAAACTACTCATCTTCGTATAGATGTCACAATAGGACGATGTCCCATTTTTTCAGCCGCCAGTTTCCAGCCATCGACGCCATCTGAACCGACCGGCCCTGCGATAACGCGATACCATATCCGTTCTTTGACCTTTTTTTCCTGAATCTGAGCGCTGACACCCTTCTTGCGTAAGCCTTTAACTGTTTTGTTGGCGCTACTTCTCCGCTTAAAAGACGCAACCTGAATTAAAAAACCGCCTTCTGCAACAGAAGCATCCGCTTTCTCAATATCATTTGCTTCAAGCAAGGCTACTTTTTTGGCGGCGTGCGCGTCCATGCCAGGCTTGTCGCCAGGAATATGACTGGTCTTGATGGGTTTTGCTACGCCTACCGGCACATCCAGATTTGGCAAAACGGCATAATAACTAAAGTTGGTGCGCCGTTGCATTTTATCATTACGGTCACTCAGGAATGCCTGATCACTGCGGCCTGTCGATCCTTGATTTCTGGTAATCGCAGAAGTTTGAGTAGTCTGAGCAGTCGCTTGTGAAACTTGATGCTGAGACCTTGTCCGCGCCTGGGCTGTGGCGATTTTTTTCTCTACAGAATCAATTGTGGAAAAAGAAGGACCATCGTTATTAGCGAAATAATACATACCCAGACCAACGACCAAGCCCAGAATCACCCCCGAAAACATCCAGATAATGCCGCTACCACCCACAAAGCCCGTATCCAGTGATTCGCTCTTCTTAAAATCCTTATACATTTTTCAGCTACTCGTTTTGGTGTTATTTCATTATTAACTAAAACCAACCAGATACTTATCATTATTGATAACTATATTGATAACTATTTGTTTGTTAATAACTTGTATGTAATTTATCTGTGATTTATTTGTAAATAACAGATAAATTACTATTTTATTGTTAAATATCGCAGAGAAGGAAAACGCGAGAATCTATAATTTTGCCATTAATCCCCGACACTTACAAGAACCTTCTCATCCATTTTCCAATAATTATCCTATTTATGGAACATGCTATAGAAATTATCTATAAAAAATCAGTCGGATCAACATCTATCGCCCAGCGAACGCCTCCGGTTTTTCTTATACGCAACAAATCCGGCATGGCTTTATCTAGTAACTGATGAAGCAATGGCCGGTGTGGCGAGCCGATCAATAACTGAAAACGGTAACGATTCGCCTTTTTTGACAAGGGTGATGGCATAGGCCCTAATAACTCAATGCTAGCATCTTCTTCAAGACAAGACTGCAACACAGAGCGAAATTTATTTAAAAAAACCAGACCAGCTTCCGCTTTATTGGCGCTGACCCTTATCAATGCCTGTGATCCGTAGGGTGGGTAGCGCCATTGCCGTCTTTCGTTCAACATTTGTAGCGCCGTTTGATAATAACCCTGTGATAACAGGCTTAGCAACAATGGGTGTTCCGGTTGTGAGGTTTGCAATACCACGCGCCCCTTTTTTTCTCCTCTGCCGGCTCGTCCTGCAACCTGAAGCACCTGTTGAGCCAGTCGTTCTTGAGCACGATAATCCATACTGAACAGAGCCTGATCCACATCCAGTATCCCAACCAGTGTAAGACCGGAAAAATCATGGCCCTTGGTCAGCATTTGAGTGCCGATCAAAATCACCGGCTCCCCGCCATGCACCTGGTGCAGCTTCTTTTCAAGCGACCCTTTTCGCGATGTGCTGTCGCGATCAATGCGAATCACGGGAGTCGTCGGAAAATGCGATTTTAATACCTGCTCAATACGTTCAGTTCCCTGACCCTGTGTTGTCAGTCTGTCATTTCCACAATCAGGACAGGTCGGTTTTACCGCATGTTCAACACCGCAATGATGGCAAATAACCTTTTGCGCCGCCGCATGATAGGTCATTCCCAGATCGCAGCGTTGACAATGGGCGTTCCAGCCGCAAGCCGGACACATTAATATCGGTGCAAAACCGCGCCGGTTGAGAAACAGCATAACCTGGTTGCCAGCATGAATATGCTGGCGGATTTCATCCATCAACAGACTACTGACCCCCGCCTCCAAAGGCAGCGCGCGGGTATCCTGCAATATCATTTCCGGCGCTTCTCGCACGCCTGGCCGACTTGCCAGGCGGAGATAGCGATAGCGTTGTCGAAGCGCATTGTGCAGAGATTCCAGCGAGGGTGTTGCGCTCCCCAGCAAAACCGGTATGGATGCATCGTAGGCGCGTTTTATGGCCATGTCGCGCCCCTGATATAAAAAACCTTCCTGCTGCTTGAATGAAGCATCATGCTCCTCATCAATCAGGATTGCGCCGAGATTTTTCATCGGGGTAAAAACTGCCGAACGGGTGCCAATCACGATATCAATAGCGCCTGCTTTGGCGCCCAACCAGACCGCCATGCGCGCATTATCAGCAAGTCCTGAATGCAGCGATGCGATTGAGTATTGCGGAAAATGCTCCTGAAAACGGAAAAGTATCTGCGGCGTCAATCCGATTTCAGGAACCAGCACCAACACTTGTTTTCCCGCTTCCAGCAACGACTCAATGGATTGAAGATAAACCTCGGTTTTGCCGCTCCCCGTAACGCCGTGCAATAAAACAGGTTTAGGCCGCGATTCCTGAAAACATTCGGTTATTTGTTCAACGCTATGTTGCTGCTCACCTGTGAGTGTGAGTTTACCCTTGGCAGGCATTCCGGCAGCAGACCGTTGCCCGGATCCATTCTCTGAATAAACGGGTTCGACTTCGCGCGTTTTGAGTAATGCTTTTTTCTCTAGTTGCTTGAGAATCCTGCGCCAGCCGTCGCCAAACGCTTGTTGTAGTTGAATAGCATCTTGCTCTGCATTTTTTAATTGTTTTAGCATGGCGAGCTGTTTGGGCGCACGCTTTAATTCTTTTTCCGGCAAGGCAAAGCCAGCGGAGTTGGCGCGCCAGAAACGGATTTTCGGCAAAGCCTTGCCTTTGCGCAACGCATTGGGCAAGGCGTGAAATAGCACCTCCCCGAACGGATAATGATAATAATCACTGGCCCATTTCAATAATTCCAGCATCGCTTCATCAAGCAAGGGATGTACGTCAAGAATCTCGATTAGCGATTTTAAATGATCAAGCTCGCTGTTAACGCCTGTTTCAACAACAAGTCCGATCACGCTGGAATTTCCCAATGGTATGCGCACCCTGCAACCCGAAGAAGGCGTCTTTACGAAGTCACAAGAGTAATCCAGTAGCTTGAAGATGGGTCTTTGAATAGCAACTCGCACAATGTTCCGTGTCTTGTTATTTTGACTATTCTGGTTCTGCTTGCCCTGATCATTTAGAGGCATGGTATTTGCTATTTTTCACTCTGATTATGGCTGAATAATTTCTCAGGCTATCATGATACTAGCCTAAGTTATGAATTATAAGCTGTTAACTTTACGATACGCCAAAGCCTGTGGATAACTTTGTGGATTAAATAATAATAACTAGGCTAAGTTGCTGTCTTTACACAATATATGCAATGAGTCGCTGCATATTAGACATTGATTATATTATATATAATTCAAGGACTTATGGGTTTTTGCGATTTTAATGAAAAAAGACAAAATTAACATGGATTAGTTTTTCTTGTTTCTGTGTATAACACCTAAAAGAAAAGCCTCAATACTGAGGCCTTTCCGAAAATTCAATCATTATTTTTTAATTTTTTACAAAAAAATTATGAACCTTTAACAGCCCGCCAATGTGCTTAGCCAAGCTC
>JANTHA010000111.1 GCA_024762625.1 Thiotrichaceae bacterium | reverse complement strand
TGTGGGGTCTTTCGAACTCGCTCGTACCTCGCTCAAACAGGCGAAAGCCCTGATCCACAGATTTCTGCGTTGCTCGGCTTGTTAAAAGGGCAAGGTCACGGCTCAATCATCGGTGTGCTTTATCAGCCAGGCCGTTGATCTGGCACGATATTGAGTCCCTTCCTAAAAGCCAATGAGTATCGCAGTATTTTATGGGTCAGGGCGAAGCTTGTTTGAGCGACGACAGGAGCGAGTTCCCTTCAACCCCATAAAATGCGAGAAACGCAATGATCCGCAGGAGGCTTTTAGAGGGGGGCACTCTTTTGGTTACTTTTCTCTTGCCAAAGAGAGAAAAGTAACTCGTAGCCATTAGCTGATGCAAAAAAAGAAACCAAAGCCTACTGGATACGAACTCCGTCAATAGATGTTAACTATACTTAACCACATTTCATGTCTAAATTTACTCTAGAAGTTTAAAATGATATAAAAATAGAGCCTTATGTCTCAGCTATCCCAGTTAGTGGGACAGCAGTGTTATTTTATATGAATGGCATTATTAATATGAATGAAAAAAAAGTGAAAATACTATTTGTCTGCATGGGTAATATTTGCCGTTCGCCGACTGCACATGGCGTTTTTGAAACGCTGCTTGCCACACAAAATCTGGATGATGTGATTAGCGTGGATTCTGCCGGAACGCATGCCTATCATGTAGGTGAACAGCCGGATTCGCGGGCTCAATCTGTAGCTCTTAACCGCGGCGTTGATTTGTCTTCGCAGCGCGCCCGCAAGGTGATGCAGGATGATTTTGAGCGTTTTGATTATGTAATCGCCATGGATCGCTCCAATCATGCCGATTTGTGCGAACTCGCCTCGCCGGAACAGCGTAAAAAAATACATCTGTTCATGGATTTCGCCAAAGACCGGGATGAACGCGAAGTGCCCGATCCTTATTACGGTGGAAGCCACGGTTTTGAGCGGGTGCTGGATATGGTGAGTGACGCCTCAGAGGGTTTGCTTGAGGATATTCTACAAAGGAATTTCTGACTCTAGCGCGCCTCTAGCTATACAAGCCTTAGAAGCTATTTTCTGTGTTTTTTCTTTCTTGCCTGTTTCCCGAAATTTTTCTTGTTATCTGATAATTCCCGCAGGCGCAGTTTTTGACCCTTGACCCAGACGTTTTGCAGGTGTTTTTTGATTTCCCTTGGCATGCCATCAGGCAGATCCAGCGTGCTGTGGTCGCTCTGGATGGTGACGTTCTGGATGTATTTGCTTTCAACGCCTGCTTCATTCGCAATCGCGCCGACGATATGTTTTGCCATTGCGCCATGCTCGCTGCCTACTTCGATGCGATAACTGACCATCGGCGGCTGGTCGCCGGATTGTTTTTTCCTTGTATTGCGTTTTGAATCGCTGTGCTGTTTTTTACGCCGGGTATCGGATTGTTCGCTAAACGCCAGTTCCGGAATGGCGTCAGGCGTGCTTAACAGCGGTCTGTCTCGCTGTACCAGATAGGCGAGTGTGGCGGCGATTTGTTCCTGGTCAAGTTCGCTTTCTTTTTCCAGTTCCTGAATGATGTTCTGATAAAAGTCCAGTTCCTGTGAAGCGGCGGTTTCGATCACCATTTGTTTGAAACGGTTGATGCGCGCATCGCTGATGTCCTGGGGAGAGGGCAATTTGAAACGTTCTATTTTTTGCTTTGTGGCGCGCTCAATGCTTTGCAGCATGCGATTGCCGCGCGGCGGCACAAACAGTATTGCGACGCCTTTGCGACCGGCGCGTCCGGTGCGGCCAATGCGATGTACATAGGATTCGGTATCAGATGGCATGTCGTAATTGATCACATGGGTGATGCGTTCAACATCCAGACCGCGCGCGACGACATCGGTAGCGACGATAATATCCAGCGATCCCTTTTTCAGTCGGTTAATGATTTTTTCGCGGTTCGTCTGGGGTATGTCGCCATTCAGCGCCGTGGCGGCATAACCACGCGCAGCAAGCTTTTCAGCCAGTTCGGTAGTCATGTTTTTAGTGCGCACGAAAATAATCATTGCGCCGAAATCTTCGGATTCCAGTATGCGCGTCAGTGCATCAAGCTTGTGCGTGGTTTTGCCTTGCCAGTATTTCTGGCTAATGGTGGAAACCGTAGACGTTTTGGTTTTAACCTTGATTTCGACAGGATCATTCAGGTAGTTTTTACTGATGCGACGAATTGCAGTGGGCATGGTGGCCGAAAACAGCACCAGTTGCCGATTTTCCGGGGTTTCCTTTAGGATGGTTTCAATGTCGTCAATAAAGCCCATACGCAGCATTTCATCGGCTTCATCAAGCACCACGGATTTCAGATTATCCAGTTTAAGCGTCTTGCGGCGCAGGTGGTCCATGA
Source organism: Thiotrichaceae bacterium (assembly GCA_024762625.1). Taxonomy (GTDB): domain Bacteria; phylum Pseudomonadota; class Gammaproteobacteria; order Thiotrichales; family Thiotrichaceae; genus Cocleimonas. Next base: position 4,608 of record JANTHA010000111.1, on the reverse strand, counting down.
CGCGGCCAGGCGTTCCGACAACGACATGAACCGCACGGCGCAACTGTTTAAGCTGGATGCCGATATTCTGACCGCCATAAATCGGCAGCACATGAAAGCCTTTGAGATGGCGCGCATAGCTTTGCATGGCTTCGGCTACCTGGATCGCGAGTTCCCGCGTCGGCGCAAGCACGATGATTTGCGGGTCTTTTTGACTCATGTCGAGCTGACTGAGCAGCGGCAATGCAAACGCGGCTGTCTTGCCGGTGCCGGTTTGCGCCTGTCCAATCAAATCGTGGCCCTGTAGCAAATGAGGAATGGTTTGCGCCTGTATTGGCGAGGGCGTTTCATAACCCGCTTCTTCAACTGCTTTTAAAATGGGTCTGGACAAGCCCAGTGCTGAAAAGGGAAGTTCGGAGGCGGCTTGTTTGTCGTTAGCTTTCTGGGATTCGGGCATGAGTGTTCAAATATAATGGCAGGGCGGGGCGCGGATTATACGCTCCTGGGATCAATTTAGCTCTTTATTTAACGCCATTTATGATATTTTTGGTTTTTGGCGTGGTTTTATTTGTTTTTTTTTCTGTCTTTTTTCTGTCTTTTTTGTCATTGTTGTTTCAGGGTTTACAACACCCAGCGACATGACCAGCTTCAATGCGTCTTCCACATCAAGGTCTATTTTTTTGACTTCGCTTCTAGGCACAAAAAGAATAAAACCGGATGTCGGATTTGGCGTCGTCGGGACAAACACGGTGATCAGTTCTTTTTCTGTGACTTGCTCGAATGATTTTGGGCTGTCGCCGGTTTTGAAGCACAGCGTCCAGACGCCCTTACGGGGGTATTGAATCAACAGGACTTCATTAAAGGTATCATTATCCGTTGAAAGAATAGTGACAGTAACCTGTTTGACCGCCGAATAGATACTACGAACCAGCGGGATGCGGTCAAGTATGTTTTCACTCCAGTTAATCAGGCGGCGACCGGCGAAATTGGTAAGCACAAAGCCGGTCAGGAATATAACCAGGGCGCTGATGATAATGCCGAGTCCGGGGATATTGAAGCCGAACAACGCTTCTGGTCGCCACGCCGGAGGCAACAGCAGGATGCTATTGTCCAGCAAGTCAACCAGCAATTTAATAACCAGAATGGTGATGCCCAGCGGCACCCAGATCAGCAATCCGGTGATGATAAATTTACGCAGTCGGGCGAACATGATTCAACGCCTGGCCGAAACGTCTTTTTTATCCGGCACAGGCTCCACCGGAGCAGCATGAGCCTGAAGTCTTGGCGGACTCGTTGTTTTTTTCTGGTTTGCTATCCGGAGTACTCAGGTTCCTTTTGTCGCCGGATTTAAAATCAGTCTCATACCAGCCGGAACCGCCGAGTCGGAAAGCAGGTGCCGAGACCTTTTTTTTCAAATCAGGCTTGCCACAGGCTTCACATTCGGTCAGCGGATCGTCGCTGAACTTCTGAATGACTTCAATACTGTTTCCACAGGATGCGCATTGGTATTCGTAAATAGGCATAGGTATCTCTATTAGTTACTAATGATTGATCAATGTTAAGTAGAAAATATTAGTGAATTATAATATTGGGTCGCACATAATGGAATACAAGCGTGAATTTTAGGGAATTTTTAAAATGCTTTCTGTTAGGATAACGCGCCATAGTATTCTCAAAATGGATTATTAATTGATGGAAACAGTGCTTGTTACCGGTTGTTCAAGCGGTATTGGTTATCACGTCGCCAAAGGCTTGAAGCAACGCGGCTATAATGTATATGCCACTGCACGCAAGGAAGAAGATGTAAAGCGCCTGATTTCAGAAGGCTTTAAATGTCTGCAACTGGATTATGCCGACTCGGAAAGCGTGCAGGATCTGGCCAATGAGTTGATGTTGCTGGTGGGAACCAATCTGTATGCGGTGTTTCATAATGGCGCATACGGCCAGCCCGGCGCAGTGGAAGACCTGACGCGAGAGACGCTGGAAAAGCAATTCGCCGCCAATGTGTTTGGCTGGATGGAGCTTAACAACCGTCTGATTGTATTGATGCGACACAATAACCGCGGCAGGATTATTTTTAACAGCTCCGTGCTGGGGCTGGTATCCTTGCCGTTTCGCGGTGCATACAACGCCAGTAAATATGCAATTGAAGGGTTTGCGGACACCCTGCGTCTGGAACTGTCTGGCACCAATGTCAAGGTGTCGCTGATTGAACCGGGCCCCATTGAAAGCCGTTTCCGCGCCAATGCGCTGCAGGCATTCAAGGATAACGTCAATATGGGAGACAGCGTACATCGTGATCGCTATCAGGGTACCTTAAAACGCCTGGCGAAGCAGGGAAATGTTGATCCCTACACGCTGAAGCCGGAAGCCGTGCTGGAAAAGGTCATCCATGCGCTGGAAAGCAACAGGCCAAAAGCGCATTATTACGTCACTATTCCGACTTATGTGATGGGCTATTTGAAGCGTCTGCTGCCGACAAGATGGATGGACAGGTTTATACTTAAAGTGGCGGGGCAGGACTTGCAGGACTAATCAGAACTAATCAGGATTAATCATGAGTGATATGCTCGAATATCTGTTTTTTAATCAGGAAATAGCCGATAAGTTTATTGCTTATCTCGAAAATAAAAAACTGACCTGGACACAGGAGGTTGACCCGATGCTGGGTTCCATCGTGGTGAGAACCCCCGAAGACATTGCTGATGAACTCTGGGATGAACTGGATGATTATCATGAAAGTCTGGGCGTGGATGACCAGAAATTGCTGGAAGCAGAGCTGGATGATGAAACAGAGACCAATGCCGCGGGAATTTATATACAGCTTGCTGGCGGTAATCAAACTGTCGCCAAAATCAACCCCGATGTGATGAACCGTATGCTGGATGTGATCAGCATGGATGAATTCAACGAGTTTGTTGAAACCATCGTCAGCAGTGTTGAAAACCCCGATGACTCGCCGATTTGCAAGAAGCCGTGATCAGGTTCTTCTTGATTCTGATATAAGGTTTGCTTTTAATCATCAGCATGATCATCTGCTGTATTTTCAGCTTGATGGCTGTATTTTCAACCATGTATCAGCTTCGATAAGGGCTTGGCAATGAACGCATTAAGGTCTAAAAAATGAAGCTTTTATACGCTCTTTTTTGTTATGCTTTCGTCATATGGAAATTAAACAGATCAAAATAGGGATTATTGGGCTTGGCTATGTTGGTTTGCCGCTGGCGATAGAATTTGCAAAAAATCACCCAACCATAGGGTTTGATATAAATCCTGCAAGAATAACCGAGCTACGGAAAGGTCATGATAAAACCAGGGAAGTTGACCCGGACGAACTTGCGCAATCAAGGCTTGTTTACAGTGATTCGATTGATGATTTAAGCGAATGTACGGTTTATATTGTGACCGTACCCACGCCAATTGATTCATATAAGCGGCCTGACCTGAAGCCGCTTGTCAGCGCCAGCAAAATGGTGGCGAGCGTTCTAAAAAAAGGCGATGTGGTCATATATGAATCAACTGTTTATCCAGGCGCGACAGAAGACGATTGCGCGCCGGTACTGGAAAAAGAATCAGGGCTGATTTTCAACACGGATTTTTTTGCGGGCTATTCGCCGGAACGCATTAATCCGGGCGATAAAGCGCATCCTCTGGTTGATATAAAAAAGGTCACATCGGGCTCCACCCCTGAAATCGCTGGTTTTGTGGATCAGTTATATCAATCCATCATTAGAGCTGGAACACATAAAGCCAGTTCCATCAAAGTAGCAGAAGCTTCAAAAGTCATAGAAAACACGCAACGCGACTTGAATATCTCGCTTATTAATGAGTTGGCGCTGATTTTCAATCGACTGGGGATAGACACCAAAGAAGTTCTGGAAGCTGCGGCAACCAAGTGGAATTTCTTGCCCTACACGCCGGGGCTGGTTGGCGGGCATTGCATCGGCGTGGATCCGTACTACCTCACACATAAGGCGCAGCAAGTCGGCTACCACCCTGAAGTAATACTTGCAGGTCGTCGCGTCAATGATGGCATGGGTTCTTATATTGCCGATGTTGTGATACGGCTCATGAGTAAAAACCGGATTCATATAGTCGATGCGAACATCCTGATACTGGGCATCGCGTTTAAGGAAAACTGCCCGGATTTGCGCAATACCCGCGTCATTGATTTGATACGAGGCTTACAGGATCATAATGCGCGGGTAGATATTTACGACCCCTGGGTGGACAAAGCAGAAGTTAAAAACACCTTTGATTTATCTCTGCTTGATGAACCGCCGCAGGGCAATTACGACGCAATCATCTTGGCCGTAGGGCATAAAGAATTCTTGAAACTCGGCGCAGAAGGCATTCATGCGTTTGGCGCAAAAAAACATGTGCTTTATGACATCAAATCAGTATTGCCGATTGATCAGGTTGATGCCCGGCTTTGATGCTTTGTTTTTCGCTCAGCTTTTTGCTCCGTTTTTGCTCCGTTTTTGCTCCGCTTATTCACTGCTTAGATGCAAAAAACAAGAACCGCCGAGATCGCTTTATTCAAGAATAAAGGTGATTTTCAAACGCACCTGATAGCCTGTGATTTTACCCTCCTTGACAGTTACGCTCTGATCGGCAATCCATGCGCTG
>JANTHA010000110.1 GCA_024762625.1 Thiotrichaceae bacterium | reverse complement strand
AAATTTTAAAGATGCCCTTGATATTATTTCGAGGGCAAAATCGCCGACTCATCCGCCCACCCCTGCTCGCCAACCAGAGGAACAAAGCGCACCGCGCCAAGGTCTTCTTCAATCGTTTCATTTTCACTGACGCGACGCACCCGCAGCAGCTCCTGGGTCTGCAGGCTTTTACCCACCGGAATAACGAGCCGCCCGCCAATCGCCAATTGCTGCTTGAGGTTTTGCGGCACATCAGGCCCTCCTGCAGTCACCACAATAGCATCAAAAGGCGCTTGTTCAGGCCACCCCAGGGTGCCATCGCCCTGCAACACATGAACATTGTTGTACCCCAGTTTTTTCAGTCGGCTTCGAGCTGTATCCGCCAGCGTTTTATGCCGTTCAATCGTATAAACATCCTGGGCTATTTCAGCCAGAATCGCAGCCGCATAACCCGAGCCCGTGCCGATCTCAAGCACCCTGTCATCAGGCTTGAGTTCAAGCGCCTCGGTCATTAGCGCCACAATATAAGGCTGTGATATCGTCTGTCCATTCTCAATGGGCAAGGGCGAATCCTGATAAGCCAGATGCGCATAGTCTTCAGCAACAAACTCCTCTCGTGGAACCGCCCTGAACGCATCAAGAACCGCCTCATCATGTATGCCTCTACCCGCCAGGTCACGCGCTACCATGCGTTCGCGTTGTTGTTTAAATTGGTTCATACCTCAAATCTATCATATTCCAGCAATAGAAACATTACATACGAAGAATGGAACAGGTTTGCCGTCAGTCATCTGGCAAATAAGGGCAAAAAAAACGCCCTGAAAAACAGGGCGTTTGCGGAGACAACATGAAAGGCGTGTTGTTTAGAGGATTGTTGAGTGTGTTTAGAACAAGGTTTAGATCGGCGTTCGATATGTATTCGTGCGATTTCTCCAGCCCGCTAGCCATTTTCTTTCATTACGCCTTGGGTCAGAGTTTGCGACTCGCCGCTCCAATACACGCATCGCAGCGTCAGCGAACTGATTTAAAGCCTGTGCTCCTGGCTGTGAAGGATTCATTTCTTCCAGGACCTGCAACAAGCCCCAGTTATGACCTTTGTAACCACCGTGTCGATTCAAGCCTTCTCCCTTGAAATTCACATAGTCGATCAGTACATAACGGCCTCCAGGCGTGTTGGCGACCGCATTCAGGTTATTAGCGACATGTTCGCGTAAATGAGGAGGCGTCTTTTTAACCAGGCGCGGCATGGCGCGCATGGCGCGATCCATTATATATTGCGCCTGAATATGACGCGTATCATAAAGCAACTGGGCGAACTGGCGTACTTTCGGATCACTCTTGGCGTTCATCAATTCACGACGCGTACGCCAGGGAGCGCCTTCAAAACGGGCGCGTTGCACCCAAGCGGGTAACTTCACGCCCCTTCTCTGCATGTAATCAAGCAATCCGGGGAAGGTATTGCCATAGCGAGTGCGACGACCGGCGGGATACCAGGTGAAATGACCAATACCCATTGATGCGAAATCTTCGCGCTTATTCCAATGGACCAGTTTAATAATTTCGCCGCCGCTTTCATTCTGAAAAATCTTTTCGCCTATCGCATACAATTCCTTCAGGTTAACCTGAGCCGGGTTGCGCTGGGCATACGGTCGCTGCGCAGACCTTGACACCATGGGTTGAACCATTCTTTTAGGCGATTGATAGACAGATCGTTGCGGCGTTGGTCTGCGATAGGTTGGCGAGGTATTGACGGGGGTTTGTGTGTGTGAATAGCTAACGCGCTGGGGTACGGGTTTTTTCATACCGGCCGCCGCTGCATTAACATAGTACTGCTTGGCCGAACGACTTGAATTTACGGGGGTATTTTTGTGCTGGCTGCAAGCAGACAAACTAAACATGGTAACTGCCGCAAGCCCGATCAGGGTTTGTGTTTTCATATTCATTCTCTTTTATTTTTATTATACAACCTGTGTTGGGGGCACATGTCATGATTCATTACGAAAAAATTATTAACCGAATCGGTTTTTTTGTCTATGTTGACGCGACGAATTGCATCAAAATCGAGCGCTTATCTGACAAAAGGTCTTCAGGAAGTCTTTCATCAACGCCTTGTTAACTCCTGTCCACATCTAATTAACCCATTCAACCCTGGCGAACGACATTTCTATAGAGCCGTTCACCCAGCAACAGCGCAAGTAATATCGAGTAAACAAGCGGCTCGCTTATATCCAGTTTCACCATCCACCAGAAATGCAGGACGGCCAGAATACTGATCGGATACACCAGGCGATGCAGGCGCTTCCAGCGCTTACCGAGACGACGCATCATGCCTTTGGTAGAGGTAAGCGCAAGCGGCGTTAACAGCACAAAGGCCAATACGCCGACAGTTATGAAGGGACGCTCCACAACATCCAGCCAGATTTCATTCCAGTCGAAATACTGATCAAGCCATACATAGGCAAGTAAATGAAGCGCCACATAAAAATAGGCGAACAATCCCAACATGCGGCGCAAACGCAATAAACGCGGCCAGTCAAGCAAGCGTTTCAGAGGAGAAATCAGAAGCGTCAGCAACAGAATCCGCAAACCCCAGTCGCCCATGCCGCGAATTACCGCTTCGACCGGATTGGCTCCCAACGAATCCTGATAGGCTCCCCACGCCAGCCATAAAGCCGGCGCCAATAACAGAATAAACAACAACGGCTTGAAAACAATACGGAAATAAAACTCGCCCGTTTTCAGTTGCTTAGCGCCCGCCCTCTTCGACACTGTGTTTTTCTTCCGCGTTTGAGAAAATGTACTTGCCTGCATACGTTTTGCGTCCGTTTTTACGCCTGTTTTGTATCTGTTTTTTTTGTCTTAAAAGTTTTTGCCAAGATCCATGCCGGAATACAGCGACGCCACCTGATCTTCATAACCATTAAACAGCCGTGTCTTTTTCTTTCTGGAAAAAAAACCGCTACCGATGACGCGCTCCCTGCGCTGGCTCCAGCGCGGATGCGGCACATCCGGATTCACATTCGCGTAAAAACCATATTCATCCTGGCTTGATTTCCGCCAGGTATTCATCGGCTGCGATTCAACAAAGCGGATTTTAACGATGCTTTTGATGCTTTTAAATCCGTATTTCCACGGAACAACCAGCCGCAACGGCGCGCCATTCTGGTTTAGCAGGTCTTTGCCATAAAGACCGGTCGCCAGGATGGTCAGCGGATGCAGCGCCTCATCCATGCGCAAGCCTTCCACATAGGGCCAGTCCAGTATTTGATGCTTGATGGCGCGCATTTGTTTCGGATCCGCCAGAGTTTCAAAATAAACAAATTTCGCTCTGGAAGTCGGCTTCATGCGTTTGATCACGTCGGCCAGCGGAACGCCCAGCCAGGGAATCACCATTGACCAGCCTTCGACGCAGCGGAAACGGTAGATGCGCTCTTCCACCGTAAGCGGCTTAAGCAAATCCTCCAGATTATATTTTCCGGGCTTTTCACAATGCCCTTCCACGCTGACCGTCCAGGGCGAGGTTTTCATGGCCTTCGCATAACGTTTCGGATCGGATTTACTGGTTCCAAACTCATAAAAATTGTTGTAACTGGTAATATCCTCGTAGTCGGTCAGCTTTTCGCTGGTCGAATACGGACTTTTCAGTATCTTCGCCGACGCTGGCTGAATCAAGGAACCACTCAATGCCGCCAGTCCCAGACCCGCCGCCGTCTTGATAAACTCGCGGCGCTTCTGGTAATCCTGATAATCGGTTACCTGGTTTTCCTTAATTTCGCTGTTGTTTCGTATTAACATGATTGCCTGTTTCTCATTCTGTGCGCCGCCTGGCGCGTTTTATAGCCTGGCAGCCTGTTGGAACTGTGGAACAAAGCCCAATATAACATTGATAGATGACTGACCCCAGAACCCGTACAGAATTCCGGGGGCAATCAATGCCTGGGCGCGGTCCAGTCAGATCATTCAACCCGCTCTATTTTTAAAAAAGCGCCCGGATTATTAAAACGGTGCGACTCGCCCAGCACCGAGGTCGCCAAACCATCCGCATGCGTCACCACGCCTTGGTGAATCGCCACAAAATTGACATCATTCGAACGCTCGGCGTTAAAGCCTTCGCCGCCATCGACTGGGCCTGGCAAACTACCCGCCGCTTCACTATTGGCTTCTGTCCCGGCATCCCATACCGGCGCAAATATCTGAATGCTCTCGCCTTTTTGCAGACTCCCTATTTTGTCTGTTGAAACACCGGTAAAGGCGTCATTGGTATTGACCAGCATGGCCGCCACAGTGACATTCAAATCATTCTTTTCAGCGGTTTTCAAGGCCACACTCTGACTTCCGCCTGGAGGAATCACAGCGTCGCCGCCGCCAGTCACGATAACATCGGCATTATTATTCGCCTCATCCAGAAGCGCCTGATTACTGCCGCCTTCCGCGAGCTTCTCAAGTGACACGCTCGCGGCCTTGCCAGCGCGCCACGCCTGATACCCTGCCTTATGAATAATCACGGCAGCGGGCGACAAGGGCTGATTGGCTGTCACATTACTCAGCGTTACGCGGTACGATTTATTCGTCGGCGTGCTACTTGAGCCGCCACAACCCGCGACAATAAACGCAGATGTCAGTAACACAGGTAAGGCAAATTTCAAGTTTAACTGTTTCATGATCATCTCCCTATTGCTCGACCTTGACTACAACCCGCGCAACCGGATTCAACCAGCGATGCACGCGGCTATCCAGATCGCTTGGGCCACCGTTTGGATTGGTATCGCCCAGCACGCCGCGATGCACATGCACCGTCTGGTTGCTATCAGCGCCCGCTGCGCCGCTTCCGCCCGTTCCGGCGCTACCGCTTGGCGCGCCGGGAACGCCTGCAACGCCTGGCGCGCCCGCATTGGCTGCGCCAAGTAACTCATTATTGGCTTCAGTGCCAGCATCATAAGCCAGCACCGGCATCGTATAAGTCCCCGGCGCGCCTGGAATCGACCAGCTATTTACGCCGACAAAGCCATCATTGCTGGGCAGAATCATCGCAACCAGCGACAAATAGTGATTGTCTGTTCCATCGGTATTGATCACAGCCGTCGTCGTACTATGCCCCGGCGCAAGCAAGCCGCCCGCCGGATTGCTTTCAATCGACGCATTCGAGGCGCTTAAATCATTAACCAGAGCGCTGATGTCTCCGCCTTCCGCCATCGCCTGTAATGCGCTTGAGGCGCTTTCACCGGCTTTAAATAGATGCGTATCGCCGTCATGCGCCGCCACCAGCAACGGGGTAAAATGCGAGCCGTGGGTCAGGTTCTGGACTGTCACCGTCACTTTCTGCGCATACGCCGAAGCGCTTAGCGCCGATAGCGCCGATAGCGCCAACGCCATGCCCAGTCGATTGATTATGGATAAGTGTGTTACAGGTTTCATGCTCTTTCCTCTTTGGTTTATGGCCTGGGTTAATAGCCTGGCTTAATGGCATGGCTTGTACAGTTAGTAATAGTCAGGTCGTGATCAAGCCGCCGATGGAAAGAGTCTATTGAAAATAGCCACGTAAAGTGTCACGTCCATTTCAATAATCTATAAACTTTTTATAAACTACCAGATAGTCAATCCGCCAAAACCACAACAAAAAAACAGGCGTTATCATTCACAAAAAAACACGCCTAAAATAGCAAACTCAATCAACAAATCGTGATAGGCGACGCATGAACAAACCCGACACAAGCCCGGTCGAACCGCGCACAGAACACCCTTTTGCACAATATGTCCGTCTACTTGGCAAAGGTAAAACCGGCTCTCGAAATCTCACCCGTGATGAAGCCAAAAGCGCAATGACGATGATTTTAAAATCAGAGGTAGAACCGGAACAGCTCGGCGCTTTCATGATGCTCATGCGCTATCAGGAAGAAAGCGGCGAAGAACTGGCCGGTTTTGTTGACGCCACGCGTGATGTATTACACATTCCCGATGACATGCCGCGCATTGATCTGGACTGGTCAAGCTATGCAGGTAAAGCAAGACGCTTGCCCTGGTTTATTCTAAGCACCTGGCTAATGGCGGAGAACGGCGTTTCCGTCTTGATGCACGGCGAAGGCGGGCACACCTCCAACCGGATTTACACCGACGATGTGCTTAAACTGCTAAATATCCCGATTGCCAATTCATTTGAAGAAGCGGCGCAACACATCCGCTCAAATAACTTCGCCTATCTACCTTTGCATCAATTTCTGCCCGAACTCGCGCGCATCATGGATTTAAAATGGATCTTGGGTTTACGTTCGCCGGTAAACACCTTCACCCGTCTGATTAACCCTTGCCACGCCAATTGCTCAATGCAGGGCATACATCACCCTGGCTACCGGGATACGCATCAGGAAGGCTCTTTATTACTCAAGCAGCCCAACATGGCGGTTATAAAAGGAGATGGCGGCGAAACGGAATGGAACCCCGACATGCCAAACCTCGTCCGCTCAATCAGGAACCACCAGGCATTCGAAGAAGAATGGGAGACGCTTTTCAGCAAAAGACATGTCAAGGACAAAAACCTCGACCCTGCAAAACTGGCCAGCGTATGGCGCGGTGAACAAGATGACGAATACGGCGTCGGCGCAATAACAGGCACAACCGCAATTACTCTCTATACCATGGGAAAAGCCGATAGCCACAAAGACGCCCTGGAACTCGCCACACGCTGGTGGGAACAACGCGATAAAACCAGCCTTTGAATACTTGATGCACGGTTAATCGGACGATTGGTATTGATGCGATGCAATCTTTTCACACTTTAGTTCCGGCATTGTCAGGTATTGGACGAGTACAACAATGCCTTTAGAAAGCTGTAGCAGTAGCTCTATGTCTTTGTAATCACTGCTCTCCCGTTAACTTTATCAGTAGGTTTCGTAGCCTATATAGACTAGCTTACTGATAAGCATCTGTGCAAGGCTACGAGGCACTTTTCTGTCAACAGCTACAGAAAAGTGCCCAAAAGAAAGCCGGCCCTGCAAACAAGCCGCAAGCGGTTCCCTGCGCTACTCAAAATCTGTGGGGTCTTTCGAACTCGCTCGTACCTCGCTCAAA
>JANTHA010000109.1 GCA_024762625.1 Thiotrichaceae bacterium | reverse complement strand
GGTTTAAGGCGTTTTGACAAGGGTAGATTCTTGCCTTGCTTATGGTGTAATTTGTGATCATAGATGGTGGTATAAGCCATGACGGCGCGCACATACTTGCGTGTTTCGGTGAAAGGGATGCTTTCAACCCAGCGTGGCGCATCAATCGTAAAGTCAGGCGCCCATTTGCTAACTCTGCTCGGACCTGCATTATAGGCAGCGGTCGCCTTGACAAAGTTCCCCTTGAATTTTTTTAATAGCCCGCTTAAATAGGCGCTGCCAATATTGGCATTTTTTTCTGGAACCAGCAAATCCGATTTTGAGTGATCCGTGATGCCCAGTTTTCTGGCAACGCCGCGTGCGGTGCTGGGCAATACCTGCATCAACCCCTGAGCCTTGGCGCTTGATACGATTTTGGCGTCAAAGGCGCTTTCGCGGCGCATGATGCCATAGACCCAGGCTGGGGGAATTCGATGTTTTAGGGCGGAGGATTCGACCAGTTGACGGTATTGCAAGGGAAAACGTAATTCCACCTGATTCCAGTCCCTGGTTTTGGCAACGGTCAGGATGGATAAAAATGGTTGCTTAATCTGCATGGCGTAAGCGGCGGCAGCCAGTACGCCTTGTTTATTAAGGTGTTTTAATGTCCAGAACCATTCTTTTTTGGCCAAACCTGGTTTGCCGATTTTAAATAGCTCTACTGCGCGTTTGATGGATTCCAAGCTTGCAATTTTGGCAGTGCATGGCGACCAGTCTTTAGGTTCTTGCAGCAAACGCTGATAACCGGACTTGAGTCGGTCTGCAGATAAAAATCCGTAAAAAGACGCATCGCTCGCCAATTCCTTGAATAGACTGTTTGCCTTTTTCTGGGAGCCGCTTCGGGATAAGGCGTGCGCTTGCCAATAGCGCCAAACGTCGCGCTGTTGCTGTTCCGGTTTCATGGATCTGTATGCGTCCAGAAATTTTTGCCAGTCGCCCTGACGGATTGCCATGCGCGCCATCCAGACCGTGGCGTCTTCACTACGGTTCTGTGACGGAATGGAAGCCAGCGCGCGCAACGCATAAGGGCTATGATCCAGCGCATCGCGCACACCCAGATAGCTTTGCACCTCGCCTTTTTGTTCAAGGCTGAATGTATATTTTTTCTGAAATTCAGCCCAGAGCGTTTTGGCGAGATCAGTTTTTTTTCTCGCCAGGCGTTTTACACCATAGACAATCAGTTGTTTGTTTTTTTCCAGGCTGGTTTTTGCCGACAAGCTTTTCGTTGATTTATCTTGCTTTGTCAGCAGGCTATTTTCCTTAAGCGCCTTTTCCGGATTTTTGCGTAATTGAATCCATAGTTTGACGCGTTGCTGGTCATCGCTGTCAAGGTGAGCCGCGAGATCCCTGGCGAGGCGAGTCTTGCCCTTGTCCATCGCCAGCGCGATGCGTCGCCAGTATGCATCGGCGTTAATGTGGCCTTTTTGTTTTAATAGTTTAAACAGGCTATTGCATGTGGCCGGACGACGTCGTGGACTCAGCCAGAGCGTTTTTGCGTTTTTCAGATGTTTTGCAAGATCATGGTTTTTGTCGTTTTCTGCAAGCGATTGTTGAATGCTGGCCTCAAGGTAATAGCAACGGGCGGCGATTCCGCCTGTGTCTTTTTTAGAGAAATCAATCACCTTTTGCCACTGTTTGCGCATTACCAGTCGCCCCAGCCAGATAGTCCAGAGTTTTTCCGCCATGGGTGAATTGGCATAGCGTTGAATATAGCTTTTCAGTGTTTTATCCGGCGTCAGGCGGGTATGTTGCAGAATTAACTGGTATTCAAGATAAGGGTAGAGTATGTAATCTTCCAGTGCAGAGTTATCCAGGATGTCGCCTTTTTTCAAGGCCTCATAACTTTCCAGAAAATCTTTTTGCGTCTGGTTTAGCTGCTTTTCTTCGGCTGCATACGTTGGCGAGAGCCCTAAAAAAAGCCATATAAAAAGCCAAATAAATAGCAGCGCCAGAAACAGGATATGCCGGGCGTTATTTATTGAATTTACCGTAAATAAAAAGTAAGTGTTCAATTGATGTTTCTAAGAGTTCCCAATAATGTGAGAGGAGGGTAAGTGGCCCGGTTTCTTTTATAATATGTTTTATTGTCGTTTTTATTCATGGATTCTATCCCATGATGCATTCAGAATTATACAAGGTTTCTCAGCGCCTGAATATAACGCTGATAACGCTGTTTTGAAATTTTATTGTCTTCGACGGCTTTGCGTACAGCGCATCCCGGCTCATGATCGTGGGTGCAATTGTTAAAGCGGCAATGCAATGCAAATTCATGAAACTCGATATAACCATCGCTTAATTCCTTAGGGCTAATATCTCCCAGCGCATAATCGCGAACACCGGGAGAATCGATAAGGTAGCCGCCGTTGGGTAAGCGGTACAGTGTGGCCGTGGTGGTGGTGTGTTTGCCCTCTCCCGAGTCTGAGATAAGTCCGACCAGAATATCAGTATCTGGCAGAATCTGATTGGCAATGGAGGATTTTCCAACCCCGGAGCGACCGCTTAGAATACTGGTTTTATCCTTCATGTGGTTTTTTAGCGCTTCAATCCCATCCCCGTTTATGGCGTTGATCTCGATAACCGGGTAGCCGATTTGACGATAAATATCCAGATTGAGCCAGTCTTCGTCGCTTGCATATTGATCCGCCAGATCGCTTTTATTCATCAGGATGGTTGCTTCTGCATCCAGCTGTTGCGCCGCGATTAGATAGCGGTCAACCAGATCCCAGGAAGGTTCGGGTAGCCAGGAATTTACGATAAGCAATTGGTCAATATTGGCGGCAATGGTGCGTGGACGTCCACGATAACCAGGGCGCGTGAGTGCATTTTTGCGCGCCAGCAGCTCGTCAACCGAAGCGTTGCCATGTGGATTATGATGCCAGGTGATGTAATCACCGCAGACAATGCTGTCAAATTTGCGTTTCGCCGTGCAGCGGATAGGAGGGAGATTGGGGTCGTCGGGGTTTTCGACTAGAAGCTCGGCGCCAAAACGGGTAATTACCCGTCCTGTGTGGAGAATGCTACTCAAGAAGCCGCCGCTCTGTCTGGCTTAAAAACAACGTAGGAGGTCTGCATTTTGTTTCAGTACAAGGCGTTCCCGCACGCAGAATGTGATCATACATTGAGTATGTGGCCATTCGATTACGGGAGCAACGCAGTAATGGAACAAAACTTAATCGCCTGTACCGTTATGATTAAAACTTGTAATATTGTTGATTCAGATACGCCGTTACGTCAATGATCTCATCATCAAACCAGTTGGTATTGAGGTTGGAATCACAGCGTCTGACCTGGGCTTCCAAGGCCGCTAGATTTTTGACTTTTCTGTCCGAACGGGTAAAGACCTCGGTGCCATGACACTGGTTGCATTTAGAAGCGGTAAAAAGTGTTTTTCCGTTTGCCGGATTGCCTTCCGCCATGGCGCCGCTTGATGCCAACAAGCCCGCCAGTGCAAACAGGGTAAAGAGTGTTTGTTTAAAAAACTGCATGTTTTAAGTCTCCGTATTAACTTAAATGATTTGTTTTGTTATTGCGCTTGTCCCGCCTGTTTCAAATGTGCAATGCGTATTGAAGCGGGCGGATGAGAATCATAAAACGCAGAATACAAAGGGTCAGGCGTTAATGTTCCCGCGTTCTTTTTATACAGACTGACGAGTGCGCTAATTAGTTCCCCGGCATTGGACTGGCGGGCAGCAAATTCATCAGCTTCAAATTCATGTTTGCGCGACCAGCGCGCCATTAATGGGCCGATGAAGAAAGTAAAGGCGGGGCTAATGAGCACAAATAAAATCAAGGCCATGAAGGTTGAGGGATGGCTTACGCCGAGCGCATGATAAAACCAGTCCTGTTTCATCAGCCAGGCCAGAATTGCAAAGCCTATGAATGTCATGCTTATGGATAGCAGCATGCCTTTGAGCACATGTTTACGTTTGAAATGACCCAGTTCGTGCGCCAGCACTGCTTCTACCTGAGTCGGGCTCAGGTGTTTCAGCAGGGTGTCAAAAAAGACAATGCGCTTGGTTTTTCCAAAGCCGGTAAAATAGGCGTTCCCATGGCTGGAGCGTTTCGAGCCATCCATCACAAACACGCCGTCTGAATTAAAGCCGGTGCGTTTTAGCAAACTGTTAAGCCGTTCCAGTACTTCGCCTTCTTCGAGTGGTTTGAATTTATTGAAAATGGGCGCAATAAATTTAGGGTAGGCCCACATCATCAGAATGGAGAAGCCCGTGAGCGCCAGCCAGGCGTATAGCCACCAGTAGTCACCGGCGGATTCCATAAGCCACAGTACGAGTAGAATCAGCGGTATGCCGATGATCAGGGATAGCGCCGCGCCTTTGAGCATGTCAGTAAAAAAGGTTTTCAGGGTAGTTTTGTTAAAGCCAAAGCGTTCCTCGATAACGAAGGTGTTATAGAGCGAGGCGGGTAGATCAATCAGGCCGGAAATCAGCGAAAAACTGATTATGACCGCAACGCCAGTGGCCAGCGTTCCCCAGCTTGCGCCCTGTGAACGCCAGAATGTATCCAGCCATTCAAGGCCGCCGCCAAGCGTCCACAGGAATAATACAACAGCGCCAATCAATAATTGTATGCGTCCAAACTGGCCCTTGGCGAGCGTGTAGTCCGCTGCTTTTTGATGTTCTGCAAGGCTGATTTTGTCGGCAAATTCATCGGGCACTTTGGCGCGATGCGCGGCCACGTGTCTGGCTTGTCTCAATGAGAGCCAGAGTTGCATTCCGGTTGTGACGACAACCATAAAGATAAAAATAAAGGTAAAACTATGCATATGCGTTAAAATGGGTCTGATTATTTTGAATTCAACGCGAGATTATAACCTATGAGCCAAAACAAAAATAATTTAATCTGGATTGATCTGGAAATGACTGGGCTGGATCCTTTTAATGACGTCATTATTGAAATTGCAACGGTAGTCACAGATAAAAACCTGAATATTCTGGCGCAAGGCCCGGTGATCGCCATACATCAGCCGGATGAAGTGCTGGACGCTATGGATGACTGGAACCAGAGTCATCACGGTAGCTCTGGCCTGATCAAACGGGTGAGGGAAAGTCGCTATGCAGCAGCGCAGGCTGAAGCTGAGACCATCAGTTTTTTGCAGCAATACGTTCCCAAAGGCGCATCGCCCATGTGCGGCAACAGTATTTGTCAGGATCGCCGCTTTATGGCGCGCGAAATGCAGGAGCTGGAAGCTTATTTTCATTACCGCAATCTGGATGTCAGCACCTTGAAGGAGCTGGCCGCGCGCTGGAAACCGGAGATACTTGAAAAATATACTAAAAAAGGCGCGCATCTGGCGCTGGATGATATTCTGGAATCCATTGAAGAATTGCAATTTTACCGGAAAACGATATTGTCCATATGATCATCAAGGGCTTATTGTTCCAGATTATCTCAATTCGTGGGATAGCAGTGGCAAATAGACAGATTTCTGGAATCATGCTATATTTTGTTGAATATTTCAACAACCAGCGAAGAGAATAATGGCTACTGTTAATTTTAGTGTTCCAGAGGATGTGAAAGAAGCCTTTAATCAGGAATTTTCAAATGAAAATAAAAGCGCCGTGCTCACCCGTTTGATGAAGCGCGCGATCGAAGAGAAAAAACTCAAGAGAAGACGGGCAAGGGCCATTGATGCAATTCTTGAGTTGCGTGAACAACAGACGCCGGTAAGCAAGCAAATGATACAGGAAGCCCGCGAAGAATATAGAAAATAGCAACATGGTTATCGATGCGAGCGTAGCCATAAAATGGTTTGTTCCCGAGCGTGAGGACGAACACAACACAAGCCAGGCAATTCAACTGTTCAGAGATATCCAGATATCGAAAGTAGAACCTGTGCAGCCTGTACATTGGCAGGCGGAAGTGATTGCGGTGTTATCGCGAATTAAACCTGAAATAAGCAAGAAGTCTATCCAGTTGCTTGATTTGCTGGAGTTTTCTGTTTGCAATAGCCTCGAAACCTATATACGCGCAAGCGAAATGGCGATTGAATTAAAGCATCATATGTTTGATACGCTGTATCATGCAGTGGCGCTTGAACGTAATATTGATCTGATAACAGCTGATGAAAAATATTTTCGTAAGGCGCATGCGCTTGGCAATATTATTTTGCTGGAGATGTATTAGAGGCGTGCATTATTACATTACATTACATTACTCGTAATTACTTATATTTTCAAAATTTCCCATGATCGTTCTTTCCGACATTACGCTGCGTCGAGGCTCCCAAAAGCTGCTATCCGGCGTTTCCATCAGCATACATCCAGGCTACAAGGTTGGCTTGACAGGCGCTAATGGAACCGGCAAGTCCAGCCTGTTTGCAATGTTGCTGGGCGATCTGGGGCAGGATGAAGGAAATCTGAGTATTCCGCCAGACTGGGTGATCGCGCATGTGGCGCAGGAGACGCCTTCGACTGATATAAGCGCGCTCAATTATGTGTTGCAGGGCGATCAGGAATATGTCGCTTTACAGCAGCAGCTTGAGAATGCTGAGGGTGAACGTCTGGGTGAATTGCATGCCCGGCTAGACGCCATTGATGGCTACACAACCGAAAGCCGCGCGGCGACCCTGTTGCATGGGCTGGGTTTTTCCAATGAACAAATCAATGATCCGGTCAATAATTTTTCCGGCGGTTGGCGCATGCGGCTGAATCTGGCGCAGGCCTTGATGTGTCGCTCGGACTTGTTATTGCTGGACGAGCCAACGAATCACCTTGATCTGGATGCCGTTATCTGGTTGCAAGACTGGCTGGTTCAATACCCTGGAACCCTGATTTTAATTTCTCATGACCGTGAATTTCTGGATGCGGTGGTCAAGCATATCGCGCACATTGAACATTCAAAACTTACCTTGTATGCCGGCAACTACAGCGCCTTTGAAAAAATCCGCGCCGAGCGGCTGGCGCAACAGCAAAGCGCCTATCAAAAACAGCAACGCGAACGGGCGCATATGCAGGCCTATGTTGATCGTTTTCGCGCCCAGGCGACCAAGGCGAAACAGGCGCAAAGCCGTTTAAAGGCCCTCG
>JANTHA010000108.1 GCA_024762625.1 Thiotrichaceae bacterium | reverse complement strand
CCAGGCAGGATAGCAAGGATACGAAAAATTTTACTGCGCTTGAGTGTTATACCCAGTTGATGTCATAGTCTCGCTCACTGTAAAGATTACCAGGAGCCGCCGCCCCCGCCGCCTCCGCCTCCACCGGAGAAGCCCCCGCCACCTGAAAATCCGCCGCCGCCTCTGCTGGGTGGCGGTGTTGCAGCGCTATTCATGGAAGATGCAAAGTTCCTCATGTTGGAAGGGTTTCCGTGATACCAGACAGGCGTGGAAACATTTAACGCCTTAAACAAAGACAACCAGTGTTTGGTTTCGCCAAAAAGCACTGCATAAGGCAGCATCTTTTCAAGGTAAAGCGGATCCATCTCAAGACGTCTTTTTATCTCATCCTGTTTGACGCGTTTGATGAATTCTTTTAAACCGAGCAAATGAATTTGCGCCTGTGAACCTTTTGGAGTGAAGTTGCCCAGTTTTTTATAGGTATAGGCCATTACTGCGACAATAACGATAACGGCGCCAACGGGACCCAGAATGATGCTACTTAATGATACGCCCTGCTCGCGCAGCATAAACAGGGGCATCATGCCTGAGCCGGCAAAAATCAAGCCAAAAAATTTATTTGACAGACCCCTTCTGAGCATTATGCTCAAACCTACGCCGCCAAAAACAATTGGGAAAATAAGTAAAAAGATTGCGTTGTTTCCATATTGATAGGCCATCACGATAATGGCCAGCAAAATAACTGGTATCAACAACAATATGCTTTTCCAGAGAAAGGAGCGCCTCACTTTTTGCGGGTTTTCCACCATATAGCCATCTTCTACCGACCAGGCATACAGATTGTCATTGATGTGTTTAAAACCGTTCGTTAGTTTGCTTGCTTGTGATTTTGTCGCCGGAGAAACCAGAGTAAAATGTTTATCGTTTTTAAATAATATCTCATCCAGCAAGTATTTCTGTCCGGGCGTTAAACCTTCATCCTGTTTATCGGTACGGGTAAGCAGCGGATCATCTTTTTTATTCTTTTGTTCTATTTCCAGATAACCAAGCTGGCCCAGCTCCAGGATAGCAGCCGCAAAATCTTCATTATCGGCGAATTTATCCAGAAGCAAACCAGACTGGAGTAGACTCATTCCCTCTGGCGGCTCATATTGAACCGCCACCGAGCGTTTATCCCGGTGACCTGAAAATTTATTATACTGCTTACGGAAATAAGCCAGAAAACCCAGCAGGGCGGCCCAGTGCCAATTACCCAGAATAATATCCTGCAGCGACGCCTTAACGTTTTCTGCTCCATTCTGATCCAGCAAATTGACGGGGTAGGCGATTTCCACGGTCAGTCCTTCATGTGGATGTAATTCAGCTACATTAACCTGCAAATGCCTGTCATTGATCCATTTGCTTGTTGCTTTGCTTGCATTGGATCCATAAACGCCGGTAAAAGCAGCAACCTTACAATTAGACTGTGATAGTGAATCAGGCAAATTAAAATCAGCGGTTACCTTATAAATTGGAACCGTCCAGCCTGTGCCAATCACGTTCCAGCGGATCGCATCACGTTGTTTGTCATTTGCAGCAGGCAGTACGCCTTTTTTAACGCGGTAGGAAATTCGGTAATGATGCTTGCCGGTCACAAAGCTTGATGGCGAGCCTATTTTCAAACGAATGATCTCGCCTGCTTTGGCGGACTTCATGGTTGAGCGTCGCCACTGGACATCCGCGCCGTCCATGGTCACTGAAAACCCGCTTAAGCCCAGATCCTTGATGGTTGAGCCATGTTTGATGGTAAACGGAATATCGCGGTAAATGCCGTGTTTTTTCAGGTTCTCGAAGTCGTATTCTATGCTCTCCGTAATAAACAGTTCGCCGCTTTGTCTGACATCCATTGTTACACCGTAGGCAGAAATTTTTTCCGCCAGAACAGGAAACGCCGTAGCCAGCAACGACGCCATGAACAGCAGAATAAACAGCGACTTTTTCATTACGCCTTCTCCCCGCCTGTACTTTATAAATCTATTTTTGGCATTTTATTGACCGCTGCAGCTTCATTCTCATCCAGCTCAAAGTAGTCGCGTGGTTTGAAGTTGAATTTCCTGGCGACAAAAAGATCAGGGAAGGATTCCAGTTTGGCGTTATAATCCCGGACGATGGCATTATAGTAGCGTCTCGCGTTCTGAATGGCGTCTTCAAGGTTGCTCAGTTCATTCTGCAGCTTCATGAAGGTGGTATTCGCCTTTAAGTCAGGGTAGGCTTCGGCCAGAGCAAAGATTTTACCCAGCGAACTTGACAGCATATTGGCCGCTTCGGCTTTTTCTTCCATGGT
This sequence comes from Thiotrichaceae bacterium, assembly GCA_024762625.1. Classification (GTDB taxonomy): domain Bacteria; phylum Pseudomonadota; class Gammaproteobacteria; order Thiotrichales; family Thiotrichaceae; genus Cocleimonas. The sequence goes on along the minus strand of JANTHA010000108.1, from coordinate 4,816 downwards.
AGTCGCAGCAACGCCTTGCTGTCTTGCCTTGATCACCTTTTCCAGGGTATCCGCCTCATATTCCTTATAGCCCTTGACGGTATCCACCAGCGCCGGAATCAAGTCATAGCGGCGTTTTAACTGGACATCAATATCCGATTCGGCTGAGTCTATACCCGCCCTGAGCGACACAAATTTGTTATAGATGACAACCAGATAAGCGGCAATGGCGGCGACAATCAATAATACGATATTTCCAAAACTCATGGTTTGATCCTTTTGGGGCGAAACATTGGTGATAAATAGAACAAACCTCTATGTTATCAAGCCCGCTAAACCGAAACTGTGAAAAATGTCACGAATTGCTCATTTTCTGCATTGATGCGGTGAGAATATAGAGAGAAGGCCTACATTATTACCAGTTGAAAAACTTGCCCGGATTCATCCAGCTCCCACTCTTATTATTTCCGCCAAAAGGAAAGAAAGAGCCGAAACCACTTTTCGACTTCGCTTTGCGTGGACGAGTGGCGTAGAGCAATTGTTCACGCTCGGCAGGCGGCAATTCCTGCGTCTCCATCGCTTGTTGAAAAATTTCTTCACGATTTCCTTCAAAGGAACGTACCTGCTTTGAGCCATTTGGCGCAATGAATCGAATCGTTGCCTGATACCTGTCTTCTCCAATGCGTTTGATGGCGAGACCGTTAAATTCCGTTGGATTAGGCGTTTTTTGTGCGCCGATAGTAACCGGAATTTCCTTGATTTCACCCTTGCGCGCCACTTTTAGGACAATCACCTGACCGGGTTTGCTTTTTCTGACCAGTTTAACAAATTGTTCGGGATGGAATATTTTTGTATTGTCATAGGCGACGATCACATCAAGCGGACGTAAATCGCCGTTAGCCGCTGGAGAATCAGGCGCAAAACTTTTAACCAGAATACCCTGCTCACCTTTAGGTAGCTGCGCTGCGACAGTAGAAGGCACAACATCCAGCACAATCCCCAGATAACCGGAAAACTCATTCAGTGGTTTTTTGTTAAGTGCGCCAGGTGGTTGTTGTGACGGCGATCCTTGCGCATAAGGATATCTGACTGGTGGATTCACTCCGGGATATTGACTTCGTCCATACAGTGGTGCCATTTGCGGCATCATTTGTGACGGCGCGCCCGCACGGGCAGGGTAAGCCGGTGGCGGCGCATAACCCCGTACAGTCGGTATTGGCTGCATGGCTGACGGCATAGTTTGAGGTATGGCCTGGGGCGTTCCATATTGCAATGGCGGATAAGGCCCCTGTGCAAAAGCTGTGCTCGTAAACGAGACGAATATCACAAGGTTGAGTAACAAGACGGGCTGTTTCAAAAAGTTCATATCAGATTTTCTCCATTTTGATTGCCTATCTTCTAAACAATCAACGATTCATTCGCAAATAATTCCAGCACGGTTTCTCTTTCACGTATGAGATAGGTCTTTTTACCATCAACCAGAACCTCGGCGGCGCGTGGACGCGTGTTGTAATTTGACGCCATGGTGAAACCATAGGCTCCAGCCGAGCGAACTGCAAGTAAATCGCCCAGTTTTATCGCTAATTCGCGATCTTTACCCAGAAAATCGCCGGTTTCACAAATTGGACCAACAATATCGTAGGTCTTTATTTCAGCTTCATTGAGATTCTTATATGCCGGAATAATCTCTTGCCAGGCCTGATACAACGATGGGCGGATCAGGTCATTCATGGCGGCGTCAACAATGGCGAAGTTTTTTTCTTCGCCTGGCTTGAGGTATTCGACACGGGTAAGCAGTATTGCTGCATTTGCAGCTATCGCTCTTCCAGGCTCAATTAATATCTCATAATCCCTGATTTTCTGGTTACTGAAAAGCTGCTCCGTGTAATCCGAAGGTAAAGGCGGCTGTTCGTTTTTATAGCGCACCCCAAGGCCACCGCCCAGATCCAGGTGATGGATAGCAATACCCTGCGCCTTAAGGCGATCCGCCAGCGCCAGCAATCGTTCCAGCGCATCCATGAAAGGAGCGACTTCCGTGAGTTGCGAACCGATATGACAGTCAATGCCGGTGACTTTAATATGGGATAGTGCATGGGCGCGGCGATAAACATTTTCTACCAGGTTAATATCTATGCCGAATTTATTTTCCTTCAGGCCGGTGGAAATGTAAGGGTGGGTTTTCGCATCCACATCGGGATTGACGCGAATCGAAATGGCCGCCGTTTTATTCATCGAAGCGGCGACTTCATTGAGGCGTTCCAGTTCGGCTTCGGATTCGACATTAAAACAACGTATACCGACTTCCAGTGCGCGTTGCATTTCATCTTTGCGCTTTCCAACGCCTGAAAATACGGTTTTTTGCGGATCGCCGCCCGCCGCCAGAACCCGCTCCAGCTCGCCGACAGAAACAATATCAAAGCCAGAACCCATACGCGCCAGCAAATTGAGTATGGCGATATTGGAACAGGCTTTGACCGAATAACAAATCAGATGCGGCTGATCGCCAAATGCATCATCAAAAGCATGCCAGTGGCGCTCCAGCGTAGCGCGCGAATAGACGTAACAGGGCGTACCGTAAGTCTCTGCGATATCGTCAACAGCGACATCCTCGGCAAAAAGCTGATCGTTTTTATATTCAAAAAAATCCATAATTATTTCTTTACCGGGATGACTGCATCTGATTGAACGTCCCTGAACTGGTTTGTGTGAATCTTGTCTTTCGGCAAATACAACGCGCCCTTATTACCGCATCCTCCGAGAAGGCTGCCGATGCTGATAAGACTTAACAAAAATATCATAATAATAAAAAGCCAGTTTACCCAGCAAAGATTTTTAAACACATCGCTTTCCGGTTTGATTCAAGACAGCTGAGTATAGCGCCTCTCAATACAATTGGCATCGTTGTTGTGAAATTCATAAAGAGATATGCACCATCTGTTGACCTGAACTCCCAGGATCAAGCACTCAAATAATTGTTTTTACAATGAGAATCGCATTTAGTCTGTTTTACAATTTAAAAAAATGAATTTTTTTTATCGAAATTGGAACTGTTTGCTTAATTTATCGTCAAACTATACATGTGAAGGTCATCCTTCCTTCACATACGGTACTGGTGGGTTGCGGTTGATACACTTCAGCTGCGCATATCTTCTCCCCGCAATCTGTCAGTACCACCTAATTAATTGTCACAAAAAAAGAGAGCCTGGCTCTCTTTTTTTATGTGTCTGATATTAGTGTTTTTCCTGATCCGGCACCGGATCATAACCGCCTTCATGCCAGGGGTGGCATTTGCTGATGCGCCGGATTCCCAGCCATACGCCTTTTATTGCGCCGTATTTTTTAATGGCTTGATGCGTATAACAAGAGCAGGTTGGTTCAAAACGGCAACTATTGCCAAGCACCGGGCTTAAAAAAAGCTGGTATCCGCGAATGATCGCCAGCAGCACATGCTTCATTGCTTGCCGCCATATAATTCTTCTGGATCAATCAATGGTTGCGAATCTATTGTTAACTGGCTATCTTCAGCCAACTGATAAAAACAACTTCGCCTACCGGTGTGACAGGCCGGACCAGTCTGATCGACCAATAACAATACAGCGTCATTATCGCAATCGACGCGAAATTCCTTGAGCATTTGTATCTGGCCCGAGCTTTCGCCCTTACGCCAGAATGCCTGACGCGAACGCGACCAGTAACAGACACGCCCCGTTTGCAGCGTTTCTTCTATGGATGCCTTATTCATCCAGGCCATCATCAACACTTCTTTACTATCAAACTGTTGTGCAATAGCAGGTATCAGTCCATCGTGGTTATATTTTAATTCATCTATCCACATGCTTCTGGCTCGTTTTAAATGACTTGTCCGTGATCCTTGCGTTCATAACCGGCTTTTTCGCAACGCTCCAGATAGTCATTCCAGTACTGGTCATAATTATCACCCAGGTCGCGCAGCAAACCCCAGTCATAAATGCCACTGTCATGATTATCATCAAACGCCAGCTTTACGGCATAGTGACCCATTGGTTCTATTTCCTTGATATTGACATTTTCCTTACCGAGTTGCAGGGTTTCCTGTCCTGGCGCATGGCCGCGCACTTCGGCGGAGGGTGAATAAACGCGCAGGTATTCACATGGCAGATTGTGCACCTTGCCGTCTGGCCAGGTTAATTCAAGCATGCGAGATTTTTTGTGTAGCGCAATATTGGTCGGAGTCATTTCGTTGTCCTGCTAAAATTAAAGATCGTATTCACAAATGCTATTGTAACGCTTACAAGATGTAACGGCTCAAATCCTCATCTTCTATAAGGTCGCCCAACACATCATCAACCATTTTTGCATCCACGTTGACATCTTCGCCGCAGTCAGGTGCGCAAAACAATACTTCTTCCAGTAGCCGTTCTACAATCGTGTGTAAACGACGCGCGCCTATATTTTCTGTCTGCGCATTTACCTGATAAGCGGTTTCTGCAATACGCTGAATGCCATCATCCGTGAATTCGACATTGACGCCTTCTGTCTTCAATAATCCCTGATATTGCTCGGTCAATGATGCATCCGGTTCAACCAGGATGCGTTTGAAATCATCCGCTGTCAGCGCATTTAATTCAACCCGTATCGGCAGTCGACCCTGCAATTCCGGTATCAGATCCGAGGGTCTTGCGATGTGAAACGCGCCGGAAGCAATAAACAGAATATGATCCGTTTTGATTATGCCATGTTTGGTGGTAACCGTGCTGCCTTCAATCAGCGGCAAGAGGTCGCGCTGTACGCCCTCGCGTGAAACGCCAGCGCCGCCCATTTCGCTTTTCTGTATGACCTTGTCTATTTCATCCAGAAA
>JANTHA010000107.1 GCA_024762625.1 Thiotrichaceae bacterium | reverse complement strand
GACGATGTGCTCGCCGCAACCAGTCATTTACCGCATGTGCTGGCCTATTCGCTGGTCAATACGCTATCAAAATCCGACTATGGCGACACTGTGTTCGACTTCGCCGCAGGCGGCTTCAAAAGCTTTTCACGCATTGCTTCCAGCGACCCCGTCATGTGGCGTGATATCTGTCTGGAAAATAAAGACGCCATCCTGGCCTCCCTGAATGACTATCTGCAAGACCTTTCAGACCTCGCCGCAATGATCGAGGATGAGGATGAAGATGGTCTGACAGAACTGTTCGCCCACGCCAAGGCGACGCGAGACTGGAATATCGATGCGTGATTTGATTTTTTGTCACTTTGATTTGTGACACTATGATTTTTGACACTATGATTTTTGACACATAGCGCGTCGCGAAATTGAGTTTCGAAATTGAAAGGGAGCTCCTTATGTTTTATGATCAACCGCCCGCGGAATTTGAAAATAGCCTGATGCGCTTTCTTGAGGATTCCGTATCTCGCATTTATCAAACAGAGAACGTCCAGAGTTACATGGACTGGGTGAAATCCAGCTATACGGATTATATCTTTCCCGAAGGTAAGGAATCTCTGGGATTTGCCGCTTCAATGGCGCGCGTTATCTGGAATGCGACGCCATTGCCCGGCAATCGTTATCGTCCATCGCCGCTGCCTATCCCAAAACGCAACAGCCCCTGTTTCTGCGGCTCCGGCAAAAAGTATAAACAGTGTTGTCTGAAGTTCGGTAGTGGAATTCCGCCACTGGAAAAGGATCAAATCTGGCCAATCATGCTGGAGGAGATGGGCATTGATGATATCCGCGATGCGCTTGCCTTGCATGCGCTGCCAATGCCCATATTGCTGGCCTTGGCAAATGACTATACGGAACAGGACATGTATGGCGATGTGATTGATGTTCTTGAGCCGGTATTTGATTTGCCTGCGGATAAGATGAAGGATTATGAATGCATGGCGCTTACCTCGTTGTGCAACGCTTATGATGAGTTTGATCTTCCCGAATTAAGGGAGCGTAAACTGAAACTGCTTCATCGACTCAAGGATCATGGCTCATCTTTGATTCGCTCTGAGGCATGGCAGCGACTGGCGACGATCTTGCTGGATCAGAAAGATACGGAAGCCGCCTGGAAAGCCTTTCAGAACGCCCAGCGTCTGACGCCTGATTCCGTGAGTGTGGATTTGCTTGAAATCACCCTGTTGATGGGGCAGAGCGAATTTGATCTGGCGCAACAGCGCGCCCGGGTTATTATCCGAAAATTGCAAAGAAACGGGGAATCCGACGCTGAACCTTACATGGAATTCCTTCGGTCGGTTGTCGATAATCCAGAAAAAGTCAGTGAGGAAATGTTTGTCGGCCAAAAAGCCAGTAATCAGCTGGAACGGCTTCAGCATTGGCTTGAACTGGTTAAAGATAGGCGCTTGCCTGCATTTAAACTGGATTCTTTCCCGGCGGATAATGACTGGATGAAGCAAGATCAAACAGCGCCGGAAATTTTAGAATTCAATAAACAGACTAGTCAGACTGATTTGTTTGAAGAGCTGATAGAAGAAGTCCTTGAACAGGAAGATGATGTTTTTGATAATCTACCGGAGAAACAACACAGTCTGATTTTGCCCAAAAGCATCCATACGCTTGAGCAGCGTTGGGAGCGCCTGACAAACAAATATGAGGATGAACCCTTTCCATGGGAAGCAGATGAATGGCTGGATTTTCTTGAGAAAAATCCGCAGTCTTTTGGCAGTCCAACGGTCATTTCTGATTTGCTGAATGAACTCGAAAACTGGCGTCCCGATGATTGGCTATTGAAAAATGTCAGTCTGCCGCTGGCGCAACGCGCCTGGAAAATCTATGAATCCCTGCCGGAGCAGGGCGCCATGCCTTGGGGTTTTTTGGAGAACAGGCCGCTTTATCGCGCCATGCATTCCATTGTCCGGATTCTGAATTATCTGGGTCAGTACGATGAGGCGATGCAGTACGCCAAGCGACTAATTGCCATTAACCCCGATGATAATCTTGGCTTGCGCGGGATGCTGTTTAATCATTACCTTGCGAATAAAGCGTATGACAAGATCTTTAAATTGCTAAGACTCTATCCTGACGATTTCATGCTGGAAACCCGCATGGCGAAAATACTGTCGCTCTGGTCATTTGGGGATGAAGTTAGCGCGCTAGAAGAGTGGCGTCAAGTGAAAGAGCGTAATCCGCACCTCAAGAAATACATGGTAAGGAGTAAAATCCAGATACCTGAAATGGATACCTACGGGGTTTCAATGGGAGGCGAGCTCGAAGCCTGGCTATATCGCGAAGCCGCGCGCGATATCTGGCTGGCTCACAAGGGTGCGATCGGCTGGTTAAAAAAACATTAGAAACAGGCAGTTTTTCAAAATTCCTAATATGTCATATCAACATGACGCCGAGTTAGCTCCACTAGGAAAAGATGGGCGTTAGAACCAATGCCGGTAAGTTAAGCTAATATCGTCATTCTGGCGTAGGCCAGAATCCATGAGAGAGGCCATGTGCCGTCGTTTAAAATGGATACCGGCCTACGCCGGCATGACGTTTCTCTCTTAACTTACTGGCATTGGCGTTAGAACAGTTTATTTTGAAAATTCGCTACGAAAAAACTGACTATTACATTTGATTTTTCTTATGTTTGTCTCAGCACTGAATTTTGTATAATGTCCGGCTTTACTAGTCTATTTTAATAACCAACTTTAATATCCAACAAGGGAAAGAAAATGAAAAAATCATTATTAGTAGCGTCCGCAGTGTTTCTGGGATTGTCCTTATCGGCGCAAGCCAAACAGCCCCATGAAGCGGAGGCGACAAAACATAAAGCGGCTCATTGGGGATATGAAGGCGAAGCTGGCCCTGAGCATTGGGGAGAATTGTCAGATAAATTCAAGCTTTGCAGTACGGGCAAAAACCAGTCTCCGATTGATATTAAAAGCGATTTTGATGTTGACTTGCCTGCAATCAAATTTGACTATGGCGCCAAGGCAACGCGGGTAATCAACAACGGACACACCATCCAGGTAGATATTGCGCCCGGAAGCAAGATTGAATCTGATGGCAAGGTATTTGAACTCAAACAATTCCATTTCCATACGCCGAGTGAAAATAAAATCAACGGTAAAAGCTTTCCACTGGAAGCGCATTTTGTGCATCGCATGCCGAATGAAAACACCTTTGGCGTGGTTGGAGTGATGTTTGAAGAGGGCGAGGCGAATCCGGTGCTTGATCAAATCTGGAGTAAAATGCCGACAAAAGCTGGCGATAAGGTTGCTCTGGATCAATCAATCGACTATACAAAACTATTGCCGGAAGATAAGGATTACTATCGCTTTAATGGCTCATTCACAACACCACCTTGCACCGAGGGCGTTTATTGGCATGTGCTTAAAAAGCCGCTGACTGCTTCAAAAGCACAAATCGAGAAATTCCTGAAAGTGATGCACCACCCGAATAACCGCAACATTCAGGATGTAGACGCCAGAATAATTGTTGATTGATACTGTTCGTTGCATCTAAAATGTAGCAACGATGTATATAGTATCAAAGTAAAAAAGCGCCTGTTTCAGGCGCTTTTTTTATTCATCTTCGTTTAATTCTTACAGATTTGAATTCCTGTTAAAAACGCAGCGGAAACAGGCAAAAAATAATCGTGTGTGTTAAATTCCGCATTTTATTTTCACAGGGGAAAACTGATTCATCATGTCGAATACTCAATTTAAAACCACCCCTAATGGCGTACTGACCGGAACATTGCGCGTTCCGGGCGATAAATCCATGTCGCATCGTTCCATCATGCTGGGTTCGCTGGCGGAAGGCGTGACCAGCGTGAAGGGCTTTTTAAATGGCGAAGACTGCATCGCCACCATGAATGCGTTTCGCAACATGGGTGTGGAGATTGAAGAGAAAAGCCCCACGGAGCTGGTGATTCATGGCGTTGGCATGCATGGCCTGCAAGAGCCAAAGGCGGAACTGGATATGGGTAACAGTGGTACGGCGATGCGTCTGCTGACGGGCTTGCTCGCCGGGCAGTCATTTGATGCGACCATGATTGGGGATGAGTCCCTGTCTGGCCGCCCGATGAATCGCATTATCAAGCCGCTTTCCATGATGGGCGCGAAGATTGAATCAGAGCAGGGCGGTCGTCCGCCGCTTCGTATTCGCGGTATCCATGGCATCCGCGAGGGTCATGCGCTCAAAGGCATTCATTACGATTTGCCCATTGCCAGCGCGCAGGTTAAATCAGCGGTATTACTCGCTGGTCTATTTGCGGATGGCGAAACCAGCGTAACCGAGCCGGGCGTTACCCGTGACCATACCGAGCGTATGTTGCGTGGTTTTGGTTATGATGTTGAGACGAGCGGCGACAAGGGACAGTATATTAGCCTGAAAGGCGGCGCTAAGCTCATAGCCTGTGATATTGATATTCCGGCGGATATTTCCTCAGCGGCTTTTTTCATGGTGGGTGCGAGTATCGCGGAAGGTTCCGATCTGACTTTACAGCATGTGGGCGTCAACCCGACCCGCACTGGCGTGATCGACATACTCAAGCTGATGGGCGCCGATATTACACTAAGCAATCAACAGGAAGTGGGCGGCGAACCCGTGGCCGATATCCGTATCCGTTCAGCGCAGTTGAAAGGTATTCATATACCGGAAGAACTGGTGCCGCTGGCGATTGATGAGTTTCCGGTTATTTTTGTCGCCGCAGCCTGTGCAGAAGGCGAGACCGTTCTAAGCGGCGCAGAAGAGTTGCGCGTCAAGGAAAGCGATCGCATTCAGGTAATGGCGGATGGATTGACCAGCTGCGGCATAGACTGTGAAGTGCAGCCGGATGGAATCATTATACAGGGCGGTCAATTGACCTCAGGCGACATTGAAAGTCACCATGATCACCGCATTTCCATGGCCTTCGCTATTGCAGGCTTACGCGCAACGGGTGAGATCCTGATCAACGACGCCGCCAATGTAGACACCTCTTTCCCGGGCTTCGTGGAGCTGGCGAGCGCAGTCGGTCTCGGCGTCTCCAGAGTTTCGTAGCCTTCTCCTTTAACCGTTTTTCCAGCGATCACTGATGAGCTTGTCGAGGGATAGCTTGCCGGGGCCGAAGGCAAAGATAACCGCGAGCATTACGCCCCAGACGACGTGTTGCCAGTGACCCGCTGCAGAGGCAAAGTCGGTTTGTGCAAGCGACATGGCGGCGACGACATTGAGTATGAACAGTCCCAACGCAGCGGGGCGGGTAATCAATCCCAGCACCAGCAACACGGGTAAAAACAGTTCAGCGCCAGTTGCCAGATAGGCGGCGACTTCTGGCGAAAGCAGCGGCACATTGTATTCGTATCTGAACAAATCCAACGTGGTCGACCAGGATGAGATTTTTTGTTTACCCGACATGAAAAAATCATAGGCGACATAAAGCCTGAATCCGAGTAATAAAAGCGGCTTCACCACCCAGTCCAGCGGCGCACAATCGGCCATTAAAAAACCTGCTAAAAACTTTTTCATTTTCTTCTCCTGTTGGTCAAATAATTGTTATTAAGCATTGCTGTCCAGCATCATTAATCAGCTTCATTAACAGCTGCAATAACAGCATGATGCATTTTTAAAAAAATTATGCATTGATCATACTTTGATTTCCGCACTGCGCCAGCGATTCAACTTTCACAGATTTGGTAACTCTGCAACCAGCCATATTGTATGCAGTGGCTCAAGTGGGCCGGCAGGCGCTCGCCAAATTGTAAGGCTAATTGTTCCAGGCTTGCCTGATTCCTGATGGCGTGCAGGAAATTCCAGAGCGTCTTGTCTGGGTTTTGTTCGACATTGTTACCATCGTCGCGATCGTCGCCATTGTTGTCATCGACTCCATTGTCTTTTTCGCTATGGTTTTCTTTGTTATTAAGAGCCTGTACCCCATCTTCATTATTTTCCTGATTAAGGTCAAACAAGGCCAGTTCCCCGTCTGATTTCCAGATCGCCAGTTTCACGGGTTCATCAATGTCGATCTGCTCCAGCGCTGCATCAATGTCCCCCTGGTTTTCATATTGATGTGCGCTCCACAGTAAATCTATACGAAAGTTCGATTCAAACAGTTGCAGACTCGGGTTCAATTTGAAGGCGAGCTTGGCGTAATCCGATTCCGGTATTTCCATGAGCCGCGAAAAATCACCGGCAGGTTCAGCTTCGCTATACCAGGCTTCCTTGCGGAGCCATTCCAGGCGCGCCATGTCGGCAACAAAAGGAACAGCTTGCGCCGGCTTGAAATTATCCAGAAATGCAGCCAGCCTGGCGCCGTAATCTGCAAAATAGGGCGTGTCGGGCGGGTGTTTGTCAATAAAGACATCACACATCGCGCTGAAGAAATGATCACCAAGCAACATCCGGCATACTGGAAATGTTTGTTCCAGCGCCTGGGTTAAAATACCGTGTACGCTGCCGCGATAGATGCCGATGCGTTGTTCTGCGTCGAGTATGTTATTGCCTTTTACATGGCGTGCGGCGTCTTGTAGATTATGATTGAAACATGCGGCAATGAAATCGTGTTGTAGTTTTTCCAGGCTCATTATGTTCAATCTTGCTATATTTCCAATATTTCCAATAGTTACAATGTTTCAGATTTTATAGCCTGCGCCTTGTGCGCTTCCTGAAGCAGGCGCTCAAGGCCGGGTATATCATTATCCCATTCAATAAGAACCGGCGCGTCGCCCACAAGCTGAATGGCTTTCCTGAATAATTCCCAGACGGGTTCTGTCACCGGACGAGAGTGTGAGTCCAGAAAATGAGTGTCGCGGTCTTCATAACCCGCCAAGTGCATTTCCACAACCCTGTCAGCTGGAATATGGCGCAGGTAATCCAGCGGATCAAAGCCGTGGTTATACGCATTCACATAAATATTATTGACATCCAGCAACAGCTTGCAATCGCTGCGGCTGACCACTTCATTGACAAACTCCCATTCGCTCATGTCGCTGGTTTCAAATTGCAGATAGGTCGAGGCGTTTTCAACCACAAATTGTTCCCCGAGAAAATCCTGAACCTGCTGGATGCGATCGACCAGATGATTGACGACAGACTCGTTAAAAGGAAGAGGAAGCAGGT
>JANTHA010000106.1 GCA_024762625.1 Thiotrichaceae bacterium | reverse complement strand
TGTCGAGCTAATACCTGCAATTGAAAAACAGATTGAGCGCGTCAGGTTTTACCTGAATGGCGACTTGCAGGATGAAAAGTTTGCCGGTGTTTTTTTACCGAATGCACTGGCAAGAAAATATCAGCGCGCCAACAAATCGCTCGGGTGGCAGTACTTATTTCCGTCAGCAAGGCTGAGTCGGGAACCAGGTACCGGTTTTTGGCGGAGACATCATGTAGATCCATCAGTAATCAACAAGGCGTTAAAACGAGCCTGTTTAAAAGCGGGGATAAAAAAACCTGTCAGCTCCCATACCCTACGCCATTCCTTCGCAACGCATTTGCTACAAAACGGTACGGATATCCGCACCGTCCAATCCCAACTTGGTCATTCCGATGTTAAAACGACAGAAATCTACACTCATATTCTTAAGCAGGGAGCAGATGGCGTTAAAAGTCCGTTGAGCCATTTATTAACTAAATAGCATCTGTCAATCACTAGCTTTAAGGGCTGGCGTTGGGCTTTAAAATTACTCGAAGCTAAACCCAGTAAACCGGGCTTTCCCGCCTGGCTGAACGCCATTGATAATGTTCGCTTTCAAGGCCTGTGCTGCAACTACCGCCGCTGCATTGACTTGAACAGGCGCTTTTGCAATTGGCGCCGCCAAACTGGATTTTGCCTTTTCTTATCCAGTAATCCAGCGCCAGTTTTGCGGCTTCTTTGCTGATGTCGAAATGGTTCGCAACATCGGCAAGCGATGCTTCGCGGCGTTGTTTGATGTAGTCTCTGATTTCACCGAGTTTCATGGCTGACGGCTTAGCTTGATTTGAAGGTGGGTTTTTGAAAACCCGGCGTCCTGTTGCCAACCTGTTTGAAGATAAAAATCGTCATGACAAGCACGCCGAGCAGCGCCAGCGTCCACAGAACGGATTGCAGAGGGTGTCGCGAGAAGGTCGCCATTTGATAAAAAATAACGGCGCTTGCGTAAGCCAGTCCGGTGCTCCAGAAGACGCCCAGCATGGTCCATTTTGCGCCGGTTTCGCGATACATTGCGCCGGTTGCAGCGACACAGGGGAAATAGAGCAGTATAAACAGCATGTAGGCGAATGCGCCGATTTTACCGTCGAATCGTTTGTGCATTGCGCCAAAGGTTGATTCATCAATTTCTTGCGCAGCCGCAGCTTGCTGTTGGTTCTCAACATCAGCGACGCTGGATAAACCCAGCGGATCAGACAGGCTTTTCAGTGCGTCGCCCAGATTTGCGGGTATTGTCAATAGCGCTTCTTTTAAACGGGCCGCTAAATTGAAGGGCGTTTCTTGCTGCCTGGCTGCATCCTTTTCTTGCTCTTTTCCTTGCTCCTGCTCTTCATTATTTTCTAAATCGGCAGGCTTATCTATGTCGGAATAAAGCGCATCCAGCGTACCGACCACCACTTCCTTGGCGAGCAGGCCGGTGATGATGCCCACGGTCGCAGGCCAGTTGTCCTGATTAATTCCCATCGGTTCAAACACCGGTGTAATGCTTCTCGCGGTTGCGCTTAAAACCGATTTTTCAGAGTCTTCGTTGCCAAAACTAAGATCCGTGCCCAGTGAATTGACGACATTAATCAGGGCCACCACGATGATAATAATTTTGCCTGCACCGAGAATAAAGCCTTTGAGCTTGTTCCAGGTGTTAATCAGAACATTGCGTAAACCCGGGATTTGATAAGTGGGCAATTCCATGAAAAAGTCTTCGGCTTCGCCCTTCAAGAGTGTTTTACGCATGATCAGACCTGTCATAACGGCGAAGGCGATGCCGATCAAGTACAGTAGAAAGACAATATTCTGTCCGCCAACAGGGAAAAACGCCGCCGCAAACAAGGCATAGACCGCCAGACGCGCGCCGCAGGACATGAAGGGCGCCATCAACACGGTGATGATGCGTTCGCGAGGACTATCAAGGGTGCGCGTCGCCATGATGCCTGGCACATTACAGCCAAAGCCGATGATCAACGGCACGAACGCTTTGCCAGAAATGCCGAGTCGACGCATGAAGTGATCCATGACAAAGGCGGCGCGCGACATATAGCCGGATTCTTCCAAAACCGTCAGGAATAAAAACAATGCGCCAATAATCGGTATGAACGTCGCCACAACCTGAACGCCGCCGCCAAGCCCATGCGCCAGAATCGCGCTCAGCCATTGGGGCGCACCTACCGCGCCAAGCAGTTTGCCAAAGCCATCAACAAAAATCGCCTGCGCGCCCATATCGAAAAAGTCGATGAACGCGCCCCCGATGTTAATGCTGAAGGTGAACAACAGATACATCAGAAACAGAAAAACCGGGATGCCCGCCCAGCTGCTTAGAACGACCTTGTCTACCTTGTCAGATAGGGTCCGACTGATTTTACCCTGCTCCTTGACAATGCTTTGACCCAAGGTGGTCGCCATTTCAAAGCGTACTTCCGCGAGCAGGAAATCCAGATCTTCGTCGCTTGTTTTTTCAATCGAATCACGGAGCGCCCTGATTTTTTGTCTATCTTTGTCCGCCAGATCGCTGTTTTCAGGCTGACCCTGCAATAGCTTGAGTGCGCCGACGCGATCCACTTTAAATTCGTTTTGCAGGGTCGCCAGCGCATTTTCTATGGCTTCGTTATACCTCATTTTACAGGGGAGTTTATCCTCCTGTTTCATTTCCAGCATGTGAAGCGCTTTTTCCAGCAACTGCTTATGCAGTTCGCTGGTGCCCTGGCGTTTTTTCAGCGAGACCGGCAACACCGGGCAACCGAGTAATTCAGCTAATTTTTTCACATCGATCTGCATATTGCGTTTTTCAGCAACATCCATCATATTGAGGAACACCACCATCGGCACGCCCAGCTCGCGCAGCTGAATGGTCAGATAGAGACCTCGCTCCAGGGTGCTTGCATCAATGATATTGACGTAAACTCTGTCCGGGTGATCCAGCACAAACTGACGCGCTATGCGTTCATCAGCAGAGACATCCGCGTAATCCAGCGAATAAGTGCCGGGCAGATCAACCACATGCACTTTTTTAAGTTCGCCATCATATTCCAGGTTAAAGTAACCTTCCTTGCGCTCAACGGTTACGCCCGGCCAGTTGCCGGTATTCTGGCGCGCGCCGGTGAGTAAATTAAACAGGGTGGTCTTGCCGGAATTGGGATTACCCAGCAGCGCGATTTCCAGGTCTATCGAATCGTTTGAGTGGCCTTGTTTTTTTTCATGCCCAGAGTCGCAACATTCTTTTACCATTTTTCAACTACCTGTTGTACGCTGTTAGCCGGAAATCGGCGCAACCAGAATCTTTTCGGCAATAGAGCGGCCAAGACTGATGCGAATATTATTTTTGGCAAGCACCATGTCGCCGCCGCGATTGCGCATGATCGTGAGATTTGAGCCATTGCCGATACCCATGCCCAGAATACGCACCTGGGTTTTACTGTCAGTATCTATTTTTTTAACATGTACCCGGACTGATTCAGGAATGTTTGCTAAAGGTTGCGCTTGTTGCGTTCGCAGCGTTTGGTTTTGCATGTGATCCACTGTTTAATGTTTCGTTGGCTTTGTAAATAATAATGATTATCAATCATACGCTTTCAAGTCTCGAAACACAAATAGTTCGTGTTTTATTAAACGTGATCCATATCAACTAATCATAATTTAAGTAAACGGCTAAAAAGTAAATTCCACAAACGCGCGCGTCATTGAGCCATCGCCATACATATCGCTATAGATCAGATCAGCCGATAGTTTTTTACTGAAAGCATACTGTATTGATAAATCCAGTTCATTCTCGCCTTTTTTGAAATCAACATGGCTGGCGGACAGTTTGAGCTTTTTGAATCCCGTGTATTCGAGCCTGAACGCCGTGGCTTGCTGGTTTTTAACTTCTGCTATGGTGTGATCTTCTGCCGAGGTAAAAAACGGGCCACCGCCAAAACCATTGCTGACCTGTCCATGCGTGACCTGATTATGCGCTGCTGAAAGCGTCAAGTCGCCCAGCGTTACATCCGTGGAAACGCCCCAGACGCGCCCATTAAAGTCTGCGTCATTTTGATTGCCGTTGTGTTTGCTGTTCTGTTTTGCGTATTGAAGCCCCAGCGCCATGTTGTCCCGTAGATGTAAATCGGCTTCAAGATACGAAATATTGGTGTTGTTTCTGGCCTCATAACGCCAGCCTTGCAGACTCCACTTATCCGACGGCTTGTATAAGGCCGCAATCACATTGACGCCATCATCGCCATTTAGCCTGGTAAATTTTTCAGGCGTTGGCGCATCGACGCCTGCCCAGCGATGTAAATGCGCAGCGAATAATTTGACGTTCGCCAGATTCTGATTGTAAATCAAAATGCCTTCAAAGGTATTTGGAACCATGCCAATATCATCGGTATCAGCGAAGGGCGTATCCAGCTCCTGTCTACCGGCTTTAATCGTGGTTTTAGCCATATCGGCTTTGATATACGCTTCGCCTAGAATACTGTAGCCATCGTTGCCAGAATCCAGAAACAAACCCGCTTCATCAACGCCCGCCAGCGGATTAGTACTGTAAATGCTGGCCCCGGCGCTCAAACCATGAACAGGACGGGTCTGATAGGAAAGTTTACCGCCTACTGCAAAAGTGTTTGATGTGCTATTTGCTTCATTTTCTTCAACCTTGATATAGCCCAGGCGGAGTTGACCAGAAACGCCACTATCATCGTCCAGCTTGTGAGCTAATACATTGCCTGATAAAGCAATTAGCGACAAAGCAAACCATTTAGGTTTCATGGTTTCTCCTTAATAAGAGTTATTCTCGTTTAATACCGGAGAAGCATTTTAATGCTTTAATAATAATTTTCACTACTATTTAATATTCTTGATTGTCTTACCTTATGCTCACGCGCATTCGATCAGGCATCAGGGTTTTCATAAAAAATGTACGATGTAGAGTAATCGCTGAATTCAAAATAAACCTTTTTTTCGCCTTTATCCTGCTTGCCATTCAAATTGGCGTCCAGTACGCCATAACCATAGCGATAGGGACGCTCAGTATCGCTACTGGTTCCAATCGCGGTTGTTAACTTGTCAATCTTAATGAATTTTTTAACCAGTTTATCGCCCGCATACACTTCCAGCACGCCATTGGTTCCCGTCCAGTTGTTGATTGCGCGGCCTATTTTATTTTGCGATTCCTGAGTGCAGGCGCTGAGGCTTAATACAGCCGTTGTCAGCAGTGTTAAACAAATTGCGGTCCTGTTATTTATGCGTTTCATGTTATTGTCTCCTTAGATCATTGAATTGGATATCGATAAATCTGGTATGGCTACACTGTATTATTGTCACGATCCGATGTGCAGCTGGTGCTGGGCTTTTGCACCTGTCTGGCGTAAAACCCTGCGTAGGCTGCCGACGGACATCCGCGTTGAATACCTGCTGGGCGGACTTGCGCCTGACACGGATGAGCTTATGCCGAAACAGTTGCAAGCGCAAATTCAAGGGTATTGGCGAACGATTGAAATACAAGTACCCGGAACCCGCTTTAATCATGATTTCTGGCGTTTGAATCAGCCAAGACGCTCAAGTTATCCGGCCTGTCGGGCGGTGATAGCAGCGCGCCAGCAAGATCCGGATATGGAGCGCCCGATGATTAAAGCAATACAAGGCGCCTATTATCTTGAGGCGCAAAATCCGTCCAATCACCACGTTCTGATTCAGCTTGCGCAAACACTACGTCTGGATGCGAAGCAATTTGCGGTAGATCTTAACAGCGATCAGACCCAACAGTTGCTCGATTCTGAAATACTTTTTTCGCGTCATATTGGCGCTACGGGTTTTCCCAGCCTTATTCTTGCTGTCGATCAACGACATCACAGCATAGCGCTGGATTATCATGATGAACGGACAATGCTTTCGCAGTTAAAGGAATTTTGCAAAAATAATTAAAAACAGACTAAACTAGCAGTATAGCCCTCGTTAGTCGCTGTCTTTTTTAGCAGCGATATTTTTATTAATGTTCATAAACCAAGTATCATACACTGTCATTTTGTCTTAAATGATGTAAATGACGTAAATATAGAACTTATCACCAAAAAGGAAAAAATATGTTAAACATGAAAAAAAATCTGGTAACAATGATAGCCTTTGCAAGCTTGAGTACTTTGATTACAGCAAGCAGTTTCGCTACTGATAATGCTGAAAAAGATCAGGCTGCTAAACCGGCGGAAACTTCGGAGGCTTCAAAGCCTGTGTCTAAGCCCGCGACTACCCCAACGACAATTGCGAAATCCGAAACAACAAACCAGGCTATGACGCCGCCTATGCCTATGGGTGGTAAACCCATGATGCGGCAGAATATGCCCGGAAATGCGCCAATGATGGGTAAACCACCCGGCAATATGAGACCTGCTCACCCACCGATGCCAATGATGGGCAACCGTTCCGGCAACATGAACATGATGATGCCGCCTCAGGGAATGCCGCGCAATATGCAGGGAAGAATGCCCAATATGCCGAATGCGCCTATGATGGGCCATAATATGCCTGGAAACATGCCAATGATGGGGCATAACCGAATGGGCAATAATCAGATGAGCGATCCCAGAATGCGCGCTAAGCAAGGTAAAATGGCGATGATGAAGATGAAAATGCAGATGATGAAGAGAAAACAGATGCATATGAAGCGCATGGAACAACATCTGGCTAACATCGAAGCGCTTTTAAAACAGCTGGTTGATGCAAAGCAAGCTAAAAAATGATGCATTTTTGATTGCGCTTCAATTGCCGGGCTGTAATTGATCAACAATCACAGCCCGGGCTTTATTCGTATGGAAATTTCTCAACTACTAGAAAAACTGGAATCCTGCCTGCGCGACTATCAGTTGATCAGAGAAGCAAACGCCGTCGCCGGCGTTATGAAACTACTCGAAACTGATCAGGAAAAAGCCTTTGAAACGATCATGCAAGAAACATGGTGGGTAGGCGAGGACGCCGTGGCGGAAGCCGATCTTGCCATTGCTGGCGGTTTTACCGCAAAAGCGCGTCAGGATCAGGATGCTTTTCAGGAATTAATCATAGAACTTTACCAGCGTCTTTCCGAGCTGGGTTATGACAGCGATTATGCGCGCCTGGTTACAACTCAATATCACAAATGGCTAGTGTCGCGTATGTAAGTCTTTTATCTATGAAAAAAGAGGCTCTAAGCTGGCAGACTTTATTTTCCTATACAGAAATTGCTAAAAATTTCACCCAGTAATTCGTCGGATGTAAACTGTCCGGTGATCTTACCC